>NZ_CBRA020000121.1:0-21164 GCF_000469945.2 Paenibacillus sp. P22
GACGCAGGTGCTCATCTCCTCGCGTGAAGGAGCTTCGTACATGATCTCCAGCATGATGCCCTCGATGATGGTGGCGTGATAGGTACATGGCGCATCAATGCATGGTCGGCGGCGCTCGGAGCGGTCCTGACGGCGGCGATCAACCTGGGACGCAATCCGATCGACGCCGCGGCGACCCGGGCTCTGGCGGCTGCCGCGGCCTTCTGGGCGATCGGTTACGCATTGCGGGTTCTGCTGAAGCAGACCGTCCCTCAGCCCGACCGGGAAGTCGGGGAGGAAGCGGCAGCCGGGCAGCATCTGGACCTTTCCGCGAATGGGGAGGATTTGAACGAGCTGCTCCTTCAAGGCCTGCGGCCGCCTGCCGGAGGATCGAGGCAGCCGGACGGCTCCGAAGGCGTGGACGCCTCCTCGGCTCCGGAGCAGCAGAACAGCGGCTTCCAGCCGCTGCAGCCGGCCCGGCTGAAATCGGTTCCTTCCGGCATGGAGCCGGACGAGCTTGCACAGGCTGTCCGTCATATTAGCAGAGAAGAAGAGCAGTAGCATTAGGCTGCAGGCATGCATCCTAACGGCTGGAATAACCGCGAGGTGAATCCTGAAGGAGGCTTGGAAGCCATGACAGAGCCGAAAGCGCCTCATTTGTCCAACATGGCGATGTGGGAGAAATGGAAGGAAGAGCAGGATATAGACGCGAAGAAGGCTCTGATTGAGCAGTATTTGCCGCTGGTCGATTACGTGACGAACCGAATGGCGATCGGCCTGCCCAAAAATGTATCCAAAGACGATCTTGCGAGCAACGGCGCGATGGGGCTGATTGACGCGATCGATAAATTCGATTACAAACGAGGCCTTCAATTCGAAACCTACGCTTCCTGGCGCATCAGGGGGGCCATCATCGACGGCCTCCGGCAAGGCGACTGGGTCCCCCGTTCGGTCCGCGAAAAGGCCAAGCGAATAGAGGAAGCCTATCAGCATCTGGAGCAGCAGTATTTGCGGTCCGTGTCCGATGCTGAAATCAGCACTTATCTTCAAGTATCGGAAAGGGAGTTCACGACGATGCTGCAGGAAATCGCCGTCACGACGGTCTGTTCCCTTGAGGATCCGATCCGCGAGGAGGAGAGCGAGACAAGAATGTCCTTGCTGGTGGACGAGAAAGCGAAAAATCCGGACCATAAAGTGCATGAATTTTTCCTCAAGGAATCCCTCGTGAAAGGAATCGAGCGATTGACGGAAAAAGAACGGATCGTCGTCTCTCTCTTCTATTATGAAGAGCTTTCCTTGAGCGAGATCGCCGAAGTCATGTCCCTGTCCCCCTCTCGCATCTCTCAGCTTCATTCCAAGGCGATCCTTCGCCTGAGAGGAGCGCTTTCCAAGCAGAAAGATCAACTGATGCAGAACTCCTGAAGGAGGAAAAGCGATGAACCAGCAGCTTGATTTGGAATCTTATCTCAAAGTAAGCCTGTCGCCTGACCGAATGACCGGTTACATTCATTTTCAACGCTGCGACGACGACTTTTCCGTTACGGCTCAAGAACTGGAGCGGCTTGTCCGGCAGGCCGGAATCTCCTATGGCATCCTGCCGGAAGCCCTGCAAGCGATCGCCGGCGATCCCGCGGCATGCAGCGTCAAGGAAACGGTCGTGGCCAAGGGGCTGCCTGCCAGGCAGGGCACAGATGCCCGCGTCATGTTTGCAATCGACTTGAGCGACGGCTTCAAGCCGGAGGAGAACGATAGCGGCAAGGTGGATTTCAAGGAAGTCAACCGCATCCGCAACGTGCAGCGCGGGCAGCTGGTCGCGCGCAAAATAGAGCCGGGCGACGGAGAAGCCGGCATAAATGTTGCCGGCGAGCCGGTTGCGGGCAAGCGGGGCCGCGATATGCGCCTTAAGGTCGGCAAAAATGTGGTGTGCAATCCGGAGCGCACGATGGTGTATGCCGCGCTCGACGGGGTGTTCACGCTGACCGGCAGCGAAACCATCAACGTGTTCCCGGTCTACGAGGTCAATGGAGACGTGGATTATCGAACGGGCAATATCGACTTCGTCGGCACCGTCGTCATTCGCGGCAACGTGCTGAACGGCTTCAAAGTAAGGGCTGCCGGCGATATCCGGGTCGTCGGGGGCGTGGAAGGCGCTGAGCTTGAGTCGGACGGATCGATCGAGATTACGGGCGGCATCATGGCCGGAAACAAAGGAAGCATCAAGTGCGGCAAGTCGCTCCGCTGCTCATTTGTTCAGGATGGAACCGTATCGGCGGGCGAGGATGTCCAGGTCAGCCAGAGCATCATGCACTCCCAGGTGAAAGCGGGCGAGAATGTCATTTGCCTTGGAGCGAAGGGGCTGATCGTCGGCGGATCCGTTCAAGCCGGCGAAGCGGTCAAGGCCCGGACGATCGGCAACGGGATGTCGACGGCGACTTCCATAGAAGTCGGCGTCAGGCCGGAACTGCGGCAGGAACTGCTCCATCTCCGCAAACTAATGAAAACGCACGGAGAAGCGCTCGATAAAACGGAGAAGGCACTCGCTCTTCTCGACCAGCTGGCTGCTACCGGCCAGATTTCTCCGGATAAGCTCGCGCTGCGAATCAAGCTCGGAGCGACCAAAAAGCAGACATCGGCCGAGCTGGACGAAGTCCGCGACCGGGTGCTGGAGATCGAGCGTTCGCTGGAGGATTCCAGCACGGCACGGGTCGAGGTGTCCGGAACCGTATATGGAGGGACGCGGATCGTAATCGGAAGGTATACCCGTTTCATCAAGGATCCCGCCTCTCGTGTCAGCTTCCGCTACATCGACGGGGAAATCACGATGGGCTCCATCGTGTAGGCGGCGCTGATGACGTATCGACCGGTCGACCTGCAGGTTTCCGTTCCGAAAGTTCATGAGGCAGGAACCCAGCAAGGCTATTACCAGAGCCGTCTTGCCGCAGAGGCCCGCTCTCAGGAGCAGGACACGGCCAAGCGGAGCGAAAAGAACCGCAGCAGTCCGACAGAAGTGGAAACGAAGGGAAATCTGCGCACGGGCAAGGACAGCTCCGGGAACAGAGCCGGCCGTGACAAGGCGGCAAGGAATCCGGCTGGCGGCAAAGAGGATGGAGCGCAGGCGGAAGGGGTCCATCCGTTCAAGGGAAAGCATGTGGACTTCAGCTTGTAGCTGAAGCCCGGCAGCAAGGAGGACAGATCGTAGATGCAGCCATGGCAGTATATCGTTTTGCTGGGGGCGGTCGTCCTCGTATGGGCGTTTGCGGCGCCCCGCCGAGGAAAGAAGCCTTCAGCGGAGAGCGTATCCCGCGACAGCGGGCTTGAGCAGATGGAGAACGCGCTGGAGCAGTTCATGGAAAATATGGAAGAAAGCAATCGGAGCCTCGGCGAGCTGGTCAAGTCCTCCAGAGAGCAGGAACAGGCCGAGGCGAGGCTGAGGGAGCAGCGCATCGAGGAGCTGGAGAAGCAGTGCAGGCTGCTTCAGGAAGCGATCTCAGCCGGCGCCGGCTCGGCTCAGGCGGCACGACAGGAGGAGGCTGCCGGAGCTGCGCCTATGCAAGGGGAGGAAGCAGGCCGGCCTCTGCAAGCGCCGGAATCCATCCGGGCTCGCTTCAAGCAGCTGTTCGACTTGGAGCAGCAGGGGAGATCCGTGGACCAGATCGCCAAGGAGCTCGGCATCCATAAAGGAGAGGTGCTGCTTATCCAGCAGCTTGCAAGGCAGGAGGAATCGGTAAATGCGAGGTAAGAGGTCGTTTTGGATCGGACTGGGCGTCGGCATGATGGCCGGGGCTCTTTTGCTTCAATTGATGAATGCCGGCCAAGCGCAGTCGGCGACTTGGGCGGGCGTCGAATCCGGCGCATCGGATTCGGGCAGCGGCGAGGAGCGCGCGGTTTATACGCAAGAGGAAGCCGATCTGCTCGTAAAAGCCGCCGTCGAGAAAGCTCTGCGGGAACGGGAAACAGAGAGCGGCCCCGAAGGCGCTTCTCCGGAAAGCGGCAATCAGCCGGCCGCGTCCCCGTCCAAGCCTGCATCGGGTACTGCCGGCGCTTCTTCGAGCCCAGGCCCGTCTCCGAGTCCGGCGGCTAAGCCTTCTCCCGCCAAGCAGGACTCCTCGTCAACGAAGGCAGCGAAAAGCGGCGCGAACGGGAAAGCGGTCATCGTGAGAATTCCGCCGAATTCGGATTTGACCTCGGTCGGAAAGCTGCTGGAAAGCAGCGGAGTCGTCATACAAGGCGAAGATTTCGTAGCCTACATGCAGAAGGGCGGCTCACCGGGTACGGTCCGGGCCGGCTATTTTTCGTTCAAGGGATCGCAGGATCTCGCCGCCGTGAAAAAAATCGTGACGGGCCAGCCTATGGACCTGACGAGGCGAAAAAGAGAATCGGCTCCGGCGGCTAGCAGGCCATGACAGCCCGCCTGCAAAAGCAAGCATGGAAGGTTGCAAGCGGGCAGGCAGTATGCTATAGTAATTGACGGTGTTAAAAACACACGCCGGTTAATTTTGACAAGGGTGCTTCCCTATGGGGAGTCTTGCCGGAAGATGACATCGGCGGAGGACACAAATAAAAACCAATCAGGAGGTGTTGAGGATGGCAGTGATCTCCATGAAACAGCTGCTCGAGGCTGGTGTGCACTTCGGTCACCAAACTCGCCGCTGGAACCCTAAAATGGATCGCTATATCTTCACGGAACGTAACGGAATCTACATTATCGACCTGCAAAAAACAGTCAAGAAAGTGGAAGAGGCTTATAACTTCGTCCGCTCCGTGGCTGAAGACGGCGGTACGATTCTGTTCGTAGGTACCAAGAAACAAGCCCAGGACTCTGTGAAGGAAGAAGCAGAGCGTTGCGGCAACTACTACATCAACCAACGCTGGCTCGGCGGCACGCTGACCAACTTCTCCACGATCCAAAAACGGATCGACCGTCTCCGTCAACTGGAGAAATGGGAAGAGGACGGCACGTTCGAAGTCCTGCCTAAAAAAGAAGTCATCATTCTTCGCAAAGAAAAAGACCGTCTTCAAAAGTTCCTCGGCGGCATCAAAGGCATGCGCAAGCTGCCTAGCGCGCTGTTCATCATCGATCCGCGCAAAGAACGCATCGCCGTGGCTGAAGCCCGCAAGCTGGGCATTCCAATCGTCGGCATCGTAGACACCAACTGCGATCCGGACGAGATCGACTATGTCATTCCGGGCAACGACGACGCTATCCGCGCTGTCAAGCTGCTTACGGGCAAAATGGCTGATGCGATCGTAGAAGCCAACCAAGGCGAGCAAACAACCGCGTAAGGAACGGCTTAAGCTGTTCTGAGCAGGTTATCAGGATGAAGACAACAAAGGGTGGTTAGAAGGTGAAAGCCTCCTCGCCGCCCTTTTTTTGAGAGTATACACGAACATAACGCCTGACAAAGGCAATCAGGAGGAATAAATCATGGCGGTCAACGCAAGCGCAGTCAAAGAACTCCGTGAAAAAACGGGTGCAGGAATGCTCGATTGCAAAAAAGCATTGGAAGAAGCAAACGGCGATCTGACGAAAGCAGCCGAGCTGCTTCGTGAAAAAGGCCTCGCAGCCGCTGCCAACAAAGCCGGCCGCGTAGCTACGGAAGGCGTCGTTGAATCCTACATCCACGCCGGCGGCCGTATCGGCGTTCTCGTTGAAATCAACTGCGAGACGGACTTTGTTGCCAAAACGGATCAATTCCGCGAATTCTGCAGGGACATCGCGATGCAAATCGCAGCTGTAGGCGCCAAATATGTTCGCCGTGAAGAAGTCGATCCGGCTGAACTGGAAAAAGAGCGCGAAATCCTTAAAGCCCAAGCCCTCAACGAAGGCAAGCCTGCCCATATCGTCGAGAAAATGGTTGAAGGCCGCCTGAGCAAATACTATGAGGAGTTCTGCCTCATGGAGCAAGCTTTCATTAAAGATCCGGACAAGACGATCACAACGCTGCTGAACGAAAAAATCAGCACGATCGGCGAGAACATCTCCATCCGCCGCTTCGCTCGTTTCGAGCTCGGCGAAGGTCTGGAGAAAAAAGTCGACAACTTCGTTGAAGAAGTCATGGCGCAAGCCAAACTGTAAGTCGTCTCCAGGCGTTCCGTGTCCGCACGGAACGCTTTGATCAACCGAACGCAGCAGGCGGGGCGGGGCGTCCGCCCCGCCTCTTGCTTTGTCCGCGGACAAGGCTGAAGGAAAGCAAATCTGGGTATTACATGGGGGTATTGACGTTGGAGAATCCCGTCTACAAACGGATCGTCCTGAAGGTCAGCGGTGAATCGCTGTCGGGGCAGGCTGGCTATGGCATCGAGGCAGAGATCATTTCGTCCATCGCGCAGCAAATCAAGGAAGTCGTGGAGCTTGGCGTCGAAGTGGCTATCGTAGTCGGAGGAGGGAATATCTGGCGCGGTATCGCAGGCACCGCCAAAGGAATCGACCGCGCGACAGCGGATTACATGGGCATGCTGGCTACAGTGATGAATTCGCTGGCTCTGCAGGATGCGCTTGAATCCATCGATGTGCCGACCCGTGTCCAGACCTCGATCGCCATGCAGCAAATCGCGGAGCCGTATATCCGCCGCCGCGCGATCCGCCATCTCGAGAAGGGGCGCGTCGTCATCTTCGCGGCCGGAACCGGCAATCCGTTCTTCTCTACGGATACGACGGCTGCGCTCCGCGCGGCTGAAATCGAAGCCGAGGTCATTCTGATGGCCAAGAACAAAGTGGACGGGGTTTATTCCGCCGATCCGTTCAAGGACGAAACCGCAGAGAAGTTCGATCAGCTGTCTTACCTCGATGTGCTCAACCGCAATCTTGGCGTCATGGATTCTACATCCACTTCGCTCTGCATGGACAACAATATTCCGCTCGTCGTATTCGCCATAACGATTCCAGGCAATATTAAGCGGGTCATCCTGGGAGAGAAAATCGGAACGATCGTGAAAGGAAGTGCACAATAAGATGCCGCAAGGAATCAAAGCAGACGCATCCGAAAGAATGGAAAAGGCCATCGGAGCCTTGAAACGCGATCTCGGCACGCTTCGTGCCGGCCGTGCGAACCCGGCTCTGCTGGACCGCATTCAAGTCGAGTATTACGGGGCATTGACTCCCCTCAACCAATTGGCGAACATCAATACGCCGGATTCCCGCACGCTGTTCATTCAGCCTTGGGACAAATCGTCGCTCAGCGATATCGAGAGAGCGATCATGAAATCGGATATCGGCATGACTCCGTCCAACGACGGGTCTTCGATTCGGATCGTCGTGCCGATGCTGACCGAAGAGCGTCGCTCGGAGCTCGTCAAAATGACGAAAAAATTCGGCGAGGAAGCGAAAATCGCCATCCGCAACATCCGCCGCGATGCCAACGATGCGATCAAGAAGCTGGAAAAAACGGAAATTTCCGAAGACGAGTCCAAGCGCCATCAGGAAGATATTCAGAAAACGACGGACAAGTTCGTCGCTGAAGTCGACAAGGTGCTTGCGGTTAAAGAAAAAGACATCATGGAAGTTTAGGCCGGGAATGCCGGCACAGATCAGATCCAAGCCCCTCCGACAGGTGGGGTTTGCCTGCATCATGGCTCCTACGAGGAGCCTGCCAGCCTAAAGTCATTGCCGGCGGGGAGGAATCAGGATGATTGAGCGGTTATGGTCGAAGCGCGGCAAGGCATCTCCGCAGGTGGCGGACCCCACGAGCCTGGACAATATTCCGGAACATGTGGCCATCATAATGGACGGCAACGGAAGATGGGCCCAAAACCGGGGATTGCCGCGGATTGCCGGCCATCACTCGGGCATGAAAGCGGTCAAGAAGGTGACGATGGCCGCCGACCGGGCCGGAGTCAAATATTTGACCTTGTATGCTTTTTCGACCGAGAACTGGAAGAGGCCCAAGACAGAGGTCGATTTTTTGATGCGGCTTCCGCAGGAGTTTCTTGCGCTTGAGCTTGAAGAGCTCATCGAGAACAATGTTCAGGTCCGAATGATGGGCTACCGGGGCAATTTGCCGGACTTCACTTTGGCGGCGCTCGACGAAGCGATTGAAAAAACAAAAGCCAATACCGGATTGGTTCTCAACTTTGCCTTGAATTACGGAAGCCGCTCCGAAATGCTGGATGCGGTCAAATCGTTGGCGGAGGATGTGAGAAACGGCGGTCTGGAGCCGGGAGACATCACGGAAGAGATGATGGCGAAGCGCCTTCTCAGCAGCGGCTTGCCGGATCCTGACCTGCTCATCCGAACGAGCGGAGAGCTTCGTCTAAGCAACTTCATGCTCTGGCAGATGGCTTACAGCGAACTGTGGTTCACCGATGTTTATTGGCCGGCGTTCACGGAAGAATTGTTCCAGGAAGCCATTGCGGAATATCAGCGGCGAGCAAGGCGATTCGGCGGCATTTAACGATCCGCTTTTGAAAGAGGACCTTACCCATGAAACAACGCATCGTTACCGGAGCTTTGGCGGGAGCCTTGTTCCTGCTTCTGCTGGTCGTTGGGGGCCAAAGTTATAACGTGCTGCTGCTGCTTCTTGCCCTCATCGGCTTTTACGAATATGTTCGCTTGAACGGATTTCGTCCCCTGCACCCGGCCGGGCTGGTCGGCTATGCCGGGATGCTTTTTTTTTCTGCTTCCTTGGGAGAAGATGGGACTCGACATGCCGATGGACGGGTATGCCGTATGGATTCTGATGTTCCTGCTGCTCGCGGTGACCGTCGTGAGCAAGAACGAGACGACGCTTGACGGAGCCGCCTTGCTGCTGCTCGGAGCTCTCTATGTCGGTTATGGTTTCGGTTCCATGCTTCAAGTCCGGGCGTTCCATGAACACGGCCTTTTCTTGTCCTTCCTCTGTTTCGGCTGCATATGGGCTTCCGATATCGGAGCCTACTTCATCGGCAAAGCGATCGGAAGGACGAAGCTGTGGCCGGCAATCAGCCCCAACAAAACGATCGAAGGGTCGCTTGGCGGCGTACTGGCCTCCATCGCCGTCGCAGCGGTGTTCCACTTCGCCGCTCCGGAATGGATCGGTCTCGGCCATGCGGTCTCGATCGGCCTGGTGGCGGCAGTAGCCGGGCAGTTCGGAGACCTGATCCAGTCGGCATACAAGCGTCTTCGCGGCGTGAAGGACAGCGGGCGCCTGCTGCCGGGCCACGGCGGGGTGCTCGACCGCTGCGACAGCTGGATTATCGTGTTCCCGCTTCTTGTGCTTACGGGCCTCGTTCCCGTCTGACAGCGGCGCCATTACATAAGTAGAAAGAGATGGTTCGGTGAAAAAAGTGACGCTTCTCGGATCGACCGGCTCGATCGGCACCCAGACGCTCGATGTGATTGAAACCCATCCGGATGAATACGAGCTGGAGGGCCTTGCGGCCGGTTCCAATGCCCGGCTGCTTGTCGAGCAGGCATTTAAATTCAAGCCCAAGCGGGTCTGTCTCGCCACGGAGGAAGGAGTGCGCTATGCCAGGGAAGCTCTGCCTCCAAGCGTAGAGGTGCTGTTTGGCGAAGAGGGCTTGGTTGAAATGGCGGGCGGAGGCAGCTCCGATATCGTCGTGACGGCCATTATGGGAAGCCGCGGCCTCCCGGCGACGCTTGCGGCCATTGAAGCGGGACGTACGATCGCGCTGGCCAACAAGGAAACGCTCGTTACGGCCGGGCATTTGGTCATGGATGCCGCAAAGCGGCGCGGAGTGAGCATCCTTCCCGTCGACAGCGAGCATTCGGCCTTGTTCCAATGCTTGAACGGAGAGCGGCGGGAGGATGTTCTCGGCATCACGCTGACCGCATCCGGCGGCTCGTTCCGGGACCGTACGCGGGAGCAGCTCGGCGGAGTGACGGTGGCGGAAGCCCTGAACCATCCCAACTGGTCGATGGGCGCCAAGATTACGATCGATTCCGCTACGATGGTCAACAAAGGCCTTGAAGTCATCGAAGCCCGCTGGCTGTTCGACCTGTCCTACGACGACATTTCCGTGCTGATCCATCCGGAGAGCATCATCCACTCGTATGTCGAGTTCAAGGATCATAGCATGATCGCGCAGCTTGGCATGCCGGATATGAGGGTGCCGATCCAGTATGCCCTCTCCTATCCGGCGCGTCTGCCGAGCCCGTCGAAGAGGCTGGATCTGGTGCAGGCCGGCAGCCTCACCTTTCGGGAGATGGACTACGACCGCTTCCGCTGCCTGCGCATGGCGTTTGACTGCGGACGAGCGGGCGGCACGGCAACGACGGTGTTCAATGCGGCCAACGAGGTGGCGGTCGACCGTTTCCTGAAAGGCGAGATCGAATTCCTCCATATCGAGAGCATTCTCGAGAACGTCCTTGCAAGGCATGGCGTCATTGCTTTCCCTGGGTTGGAAGAGATCGCCGAGGCCGATGCCTGGGCTCGGCGCGAAGCGTCTTCAGCGGTTTAGAATCCCTCCATTGCTCCTATATTCGTTTATTCTCCCGCGGCCGCATCAGAACTGTACCGCTGGGGAGACAGGCCTCATCTGTCCGGTTCGGGGTCTTCTTGCAGAAGCTTCAGCCCGGCATTTTCCGCCGGAGCTGTTTTTTCGTCGCTGACGAGGTCTCCGGGAGCTGTTTTTTCGGTCGGCTGAGTAGGTCCGAATCGGGAGGGCGGTGGTTTGGCGGCGAGGGCGGTTCTCTTGTGTCTGCCGGGAGAATAATGATAATCTAGGTACAGGCCGTTAACCGACTGGAGGCACTGACAACTATGGGTACAATTCAGGTCATTTTCATGACCGTTCTCGTGTTTTTCGTCATTGTCACCATCCACGAATGGGGACATTATTTTTTTGCCAAGCGCGCAGGCATTCTGGTCCGTGAGTTCGCGATCGGATTCGGACCCAAGCTGTTTTCCATCAAGCGCGGGGAAACCCGTTATACGCTCCGTCTAGTCCCCGCCGGCGGATTCGTCCGCATGGCAGGCGAAGATCCCGAAATCTCGGAAGTCCAGCCCGGGCAGACCGTCGCGGTCCGTGTGAAGGATGGACGCGTGACGCGGATATATCTCGATCGGCTGGATGAGCGCAGCGGAGTCATCCGAGGCGAAGTGGAACAGATCGACCTTGAGCGCAACTTGTTCATTCAGCTGCATGTGGAAGGCGAAGCGGAACGTTACGACGTCCATCCGCAGGCGCTTATGATCGCGAAGAGCAGGGAAACCCAGATTGCCCCCATCGACCGGCAGTTCGGCAGCAAGACGGTCGGACAGAGGGCTCTGGCCATCGCAGCCGGTCCTTTCATGAACTTCATCCTGGCGTTTGTCCTGTTCGCTGTCTACATCCAGATGGCAGGCGTCGTGCAAGACAATCCCAAGCATCTGCTGATCAACAGCGTCGTGACAGGCATGCCGGCCGAGAAGGCGGGCTTGCAGAAGGGCGATGTCATCGATACGGTGGGAGGCATCGACGTCGGAACCGATTATGCCAAGATGATCGAGATCATCGGCAAGTCGGCCAACAAGCCTCTTGAGTTGAACATCATCCGCAGCGGAGAGCCTCTCTCGCTCACGCTGACCCCGGTGCCCGACAAGGAGAGCAAGGCCGGCAAGGTCGGAATCACGGCCGGATATCCGATGCGTTCCGCGACGCTCGGAGAGACGGTCACGCAATCGGCCGTCACGATGAAGGAAGTGACGGTGCAGATTTTCAAAAGCTTCGGCCAGCTCATCACGGGCAACTTCAAGCTCGACGATCTTGGAGGTCCTGTACGGACGGCTGAGGTTACCGGACAGATCGCCCGGCAAGGCCTTCCGTCGCTGACGAATTGGGCGGCCGTGCTCAGTCTCTATCTCGGCATCTTCAACCTGCTTCCGATTCCGGCGCTGGACGGCAGCCGGCTCGTCTTCATCGGGCTGGAGGGACTGCGGGGACGTCCGGTCGATCCCGCGAGGGAGAGCATGGTCCATGTCATCGGCTTCATGATGCTCATGCTGCTCATGCTTGCCGTGACTTACAACGATATTTTACGTTTAGTACGAGGGTAGAGGGGAGCCTTTATGTCGAAGGATAAGCAATTCGTATCGGAAATCACACCTCAGGGGGAAGACTTTTCCCGCTGGTATATAGACGTCATCAAAAAAGCGGAGCTGATGGACTACTCGCCTGTGCGCGGATGCATCGTATTCCGCCCCGACGGTTATGAGATCTGGGAACATATCAAGGATGAGCTGGATCGCCGCTTCAAGGAGACCGGACACCGCAACGCCTACTTCCCGCTGTTCATTCCCGAGAGCTTCTTCCAGAAGGAAAAGGAGCATGTCGAGGGCTTCAATCCGGAGCTTCCTTGGGTTACCGAAGCCGGAGGCGAGATTCTCGAGGAGAGGCTGGCGATCCGCCCGACCTCGGAGACGATGATCGGACATATGTACAGCAAGTGGATCCATTCCTACCGCGATCTGCCGGTGCTCATCAACCAGTGGGCGAACGTTGTCCGCTGGGAGAAGCGCACGCTGCCGTTCCTCCGCACGAGTGAATTCCTCTGGCAGGAAGGGCATACGGCGCATGAGAACGAGGGTGAAGCGCGCGAGGAGACGATGCGCATGCTGGAAACGTACCGTTCGTTCGTCGAGGACTACCTCGCGATTCCGGTCATCAGCGGCGAGAAGACGCCAAGCGAGCGATTCGCCGGCGCGGTCGACACGTATTCCATCGAAGCGATGATGAAGGACGGCCGTGCCGTGCAGGCAGGCACTTCCCACTACCTCGGCAACAAGTTTGCCGTCGCCTTTGACATCAAGTTTCTGGACCGCGACAACCAGCTGCAGTTCGCGCATACGACTTCGTGGGGCGTCAGCACCCGCTTGATCGGATCGCTGATCATGGTGCATGGCGACGACCGCGGGCTCGTGCTGCCGCCGAAGGTAGCCCCGACCCAGGTCATCATGATCCCCATCGGTCCTCCCAAAACGCGCGATGCCGTCATTGCGAGAGTGGACGAGCTGTACGGCGAGCTCAAGAAAGCCGGTGTCCGCGTAAGAGTGGACGACCGCTCCGACATGAGCCCGGGCTGGAAATTCAACGAGTACGAAATGCGCGGCGTGCCGATTCGTCTCGAGCTTGGACCTCGCGACATGGAGAACGGCGTCTGCGTGCTCGTCTCCCGCGTGAGCGGCGAGAAGCGCGTCGTGAACCAGAGCGATCTGACGGACGAAATCCAGTCCATGCTGGAGGAAATCCACCGCGACATGTTCGAGAAGGCGAAAAGCTTCCGCGAAGAGAACACGCATGCGGTCGACACGCTGGATGAAATGAAGGCGCTGCTCGACCAGAAGCGCGGCTTCGTCACGGCAGGCTGGTGCGGTTCGGCCGCCTGCGAGAAGCAGGTCAAGGAAGAGACCAGCGCGACGAGCCGGAACATTCCGTTCGAGCCGGCCGAGCGCAAGGCGACTTGCCTCGTCTGCGGCGAGAAGGCCGAGCATACGGTCGTCTTCGCCAGAGCCTACTAATCTTTTTGCGGCCTCGTTTTCCGCAGCATTCAACAAAGCCCCGGCATGGGGCTTTGTTTTTTTCTCTCTTTCTTGTCCCTCTATTTTTTCTCATCTCTGAGAAACTAGGCTGCTTAAAGAACGTTGGAGCCTAGCGAGCGGAATAGCCCTGCAGAAACGAAGTGTTCGCCTTTGATGCCGGATTTATACTAGAGTACATATTCATTCAAGAAATCCGGCATCAACAGCGATCGGAAGGGCTATCCGCCGGAAGGCGGTTCTCACGTTCTTCTGGGCAATCGCCATGTTTCTATGTTCTTCCCCTTTATTCGACGGTATAATAGATTCCATTGACGGTTCAAAGCTGCATTTCCAGGAGGGACTACATGAGCGCCGACAAAAGACAACGCTTCGAGCTGCTGACGAAGCAGGCCGAGCTTCCGCCGGAGCTGATCGGAACCCATTTCCAGGACGCGATCATCGAGAAGGTGCTGGTAAGCGAAAGCAACCGCGAGTGGACGTTCTGCATCCGCGTGAGCTCGCTCGTCCAGCGCGATTACTATAGTATTTTTTGCAAGACGGTCCGGGAGAAGTTCCGGCATATCGCCGAAGTATCGTTCTGCTTCACGTATGAGGACCATATTCCAAGCGACAGCCTAGGCTTGGAGTATTGGCCTCTGTTCGTGGAATGGGCGCAGCAGGAAATGGCTTCGGTCAACGGCTGGCTCGCCAAAGGACTTGCTTCGGCCGAGAACGGCGTGCTGCTGCTGCAGCTCATGGACAAGGCAGGGCTGGAGCTGGCAAAGCGCAAGAAGCTGGACGAGGCGATCGTCCGCTTTTATGAAGAGCGCTTCTCTCGCACGCTGCGCGTGAAGCTGACGGCAGGAGAAGCCGCCCGCGAGCTGTATGAAGAATTCGCCCAGCGCGTCGTGCAGGAGAACAACGACGCGGTCATGCAGATCATGACGAGCGTGGCGAGCGAGGTACCGGAGCCGGAGGAAGGCGAAGTCCGTCTGGCTGTCGGCTACGATATCCGCGAGGAAGCCGTGCCGATGATGAACATCGTGGAGGAAGAGAAGAAAATTGCCGTACAGGGCACGGTATTTGGCCTTGAGGTCAAGGAGCTTCGCAACGGCAGCACCCTGTTCACGTTCAACGTGACGGACTTTACCGATTCCATCGCGATGAAGATGTTCGCGAAGACCAAGGAAGACGTGAAGGTGCTCTCCAAGCTGTCGAACGGCAAATGGATCAAGGCCAGGGGCCGCGTGGAGTATGACCGCTTCATGCAGGAGCCCGAGCTCGTCATGATGCCTAACGATCTGCATGAGGTCGTTGCGCCCAAGGACCGCACCGATACCGCCGAAGTGAAGCGGGTCGAGTTCCATCTCCACACGACGATGAGTACGATGGACGCCGTCACCTCGGTGGATACGTACATCAAGACGGCGGCGAAATGGGGACATGAAGCGATTGCGGTCACCGATCACGGCAACGTGCAATGTTATCCCGAAGCGTTCAAGCACGGGAAGAAAAACGGCATCAAGGTGCTGTTCGGCGTAGAGGCCAACGTCGTGAACGACGCCGTTCCGATGGTATTGAATCCGCGTCAGGAATCGCTGAAGGATGCTGAATATGTCGTTTTCGACATCGAGACCACCGGCCTCTCCATCACCAACTGCAAGATCATCGAGCTTGCCGGGGTCAAATACAAAAATGGGCAGGAGATCGGCCGCTTCGCCACCTTCATCAATCCACATGAGCGCATTCCATACCATATCGAGCAGCTGACCAACATTACGGACGATATGGTGCGGGGAGCGCCCGAGCTGGAGCCCAAGCTTCGCGAATTCGTTGATTTCGTCGGGGACTGCGTGCTTGTCGCCCATAACGCGCGTTTCGATATGGGCTTCATTCAAGCGTCATGCAAGATGATCGGCATTCCGGAGCTGAAAAACCCGGTTCTCGACACGCTGGAGCTGGCCCGCTTCCTGCATCCGGCCATGAAGAACCATCGGCTCAACACGCTGGCCGACAAATACAAGGTCGGACTCGAGAGCCATCACCGCGCGGTGGACGACTCCGTTGCGCTGGCCGGCGTGCTGTACGGCCTGATCGGGGACGCCGCCCAGCGCAGCGTGACCGGACTCCATCAGCTCAACGATTATGTAGGCATGGACCTGTCCAACAGCCGTCCGTTCCACTGCATGATCTACGCTCTCAATGCGGCGGGCAAAAAAAATCTGTTCAAGCTCATTTCGCTTTCGCATACCGAGCATTTCAAGCGCGTCGCCTGCATTCCGAAGAGCAAGCTCAAGGACATGAGGGACGGGCTGCTCATCATTTCCGGCTGCGAGAAGGGCGAGTTTTTCGAAGCCGTCCTGAACAAGACGGTGGAGGAGGCGGAGGACGTCGCCGACTTCTACGATGTGCTGGAAATTCAGCCCGTCGACTTCTACATGCATCTGGTGGACAAAGGGCTTGTCGGCAGCCGTGCCGAGATCGAGGACGCGATGCGCAAGGTTTGCCGGATCGGCGAGAAGCTCGGCAAACCCGTCATTGCCACGGGCAACGTTCATTATTTGAACCCTCGCGACAAAATGTACCGCGACATCACGATCATGGGCATTACGGGCTTCAGCCCGCTGAAGAGCCAGCGTCTGCCCGATGCCCATCTGCGGACGACCGACGAGATGCTGCAGGAATTCCGCTTCCTCGGCGAAGAGCTCGCCTATCAGGTCGTCGTTACGAACACGGTGGAGCTGGCAGGAAGGTTCGAGCCGTTCGAGATGTTTCCGGACAAGCTGTTCACGCCGATCATGGAAGGGGCGGACGAGGAGATCAGGGATACCTGTTACTCCACTGCCCGCAGCATGTACGGAGAAGAGCTGCCGCAGGTCGTCATCGACCGTCTGGAGAAGGAGCTCGTGCCGATCATCAAGTTCGGCTTCTCGGCCAACTATCTCATCTCCGAGCGTCTCGTGAAGAAGTCCAATGCAGACGGCTATCTGGTCGGATCGCGGGGCTCGGTAGGCTCTTCCGTCGTCGCGACGTTCCTCGGCATATCCGAGGTCAACCCGCTTCCTCCGCATTATCTGTGCCTGAATGCAGACTGCCGGCACAGCGAATGGATTCTGGACGGCAGCGTATCCTCCGGCTTCAACCTGGCGGACAAGGCCTGCCCGCATTGCGGCAACAAAATGAAAGGCGAAGGCCAGGACATTCCGTTCGAGACGTTCCTCGGCTTCAAGGGCGACAAGGTTCCCGATATCGATCTCAACTTCTCCGGCGAGTACCAGCCGATCGCGCATAATTTCACGAAGGAGATCTTCGGCGAGAAATGCGTGTTCCGCGCCGGGACGATCGGAACGGTGGCCGAAAAGACGGCATACGGCTTCGCGAAGAAATACGAAGAGGAAAAAGGCCGGAAATGGCGCGGAGCGGAGCTCAGCCGGCTGGCGTCGGGCTGCACCGGCGTCAAGCGGAGCACCGGCCAGCATCCGGGCGGCATTGTCGTCGTCCCGGACTACATCGACGTCGAGGACATCACGCCGGTCCAGTATCCTGCCGACGATACGGGAGCCGAATGGAAAACGACCCATTTCGATTATCACGCCTTCGAAATGAACCTGCTCAAGCTTGATATTCTCGGCCATGACGATCCGACGATGATGCGGATGCTTCAGGATTTGACGGGCGTCGATCCCACGACGATTCCGATGAACGATCCCAAGGTGATGAGCATGTTCAACTCCACGACGGCGCTTGGAGTAGCTCCGGAGAAGATCCGCTCCAGCGTCGCCACCTATGGCGTTCCGGAGATGGGAACCAAGTTCGTCCGGCAGATGCTCGAAGAGACGCAGCCGACTTCATTTGCCGATCTGCTTCAGATTTCCGGCTTGTCGCACGGCACGGGGGTATGGCTGGGCAATGCCCAGGAGCTGATCAAGAACGGAACCTGCTCGATCAAGACCGTCATCGGCTGCCGCGACGAGATCATGCTCTATCTGATCTACAAGGCGGGCATGGATGCGGGCCTTGCCTTCAAGATCACCGAGAGCGTCCGGAAAGGCAGAGGGCTGACGCCGGAATGGATCGAGGAAATGAAGCGCTGCAAGGTGCCGCAGTGGTATATCGATTCCTGCCTCCGCATCGAGTACATGTTCCCGAAAGCGCATGCCGCGGCCTATGTCATTTCCGCTGTGCGCACGGCCTTTTTCAAGCTCTATCATCCGATCGAATTCTATGCCACCTACTTTACGGTCCGGGCGGAAGACTTCGATCTGGAGCTGCTGTGCCAAGGCTACGAGCCGATTCTGAAAAGGCTGGTGGAAATCGAGCAGAAGGGCTTCGCGGCGACTCCGAAGGAGAAGGCTTCCGTCTCCATGCTGGAAATGGCTCTGGAGATGACTGCACGAGGCTTCTCGTTCAAGCCGATCGATCTGTACCGCTCGGATGCGACGAAGTGGACGATCGAAGGGGACAGCCTGATTCCCCCGTTCGCGGCGATCGCCGGCATCGGCGAAAACGCGGCGCGCAACATCGGAGCATCGAGGGACGGCAGCGAGTTTCTCTCGATCGAGGATTTCCAGCAGCGGTCGAAGGCGACCAAGACGATTATCGAAGTGTTGACCGGAATGGGCTGCTTCCGCGGTCTGCCGGAGTCCAACCAGCTCTCGCTTTTCTAAGCCCCGCAAGGTTTGCAGCCGTCTATGGAAAGTCTGCTAGGGAAAACAAATCTTGTCAGTGTACACGGGTTATGATATAATTTTTTTGGTAATCATGAGGATAGAGGTACTTCTGAAGAGTGGGGAAACCCACTCTTCACGTTTTGTCCACTACTTTTTCGGACTGATCGGGAGGTCAATTGGATTTGAGCACATCCAGAATCAAAGCCGTCGTGGAAGAGATGGTCGGCCCATTTCTCAGCGACAACGGATTCGAGCTTGTGGACATCGAATACGTGAAGGAAGGCAGCAACTGGTTCCTTCGCGTATTTGTTGATAAAGAAGGCGGTATTGACATCGACGAATGCGGACGCATCAGCGAGTTTCTGAGCGAGCAGCTGGATCAGAACGATCCGGTGTCGGACGCTTACTTTCTGGAAGTTTCGTCGCCGGGCGCCGAGCGCCCGCTGAAGAAGCCGGAAGATGTAAGCAAGGCGGTCGGCAAGCAGGTATTCGTCACGACGTACGAGCCGATCGACGGACTCAAGGAGTTCGAAGGACCGCTGGTCTCGTTCGACGGGGAGACCGTCGTCGTCAGCACCGGGCGCAAGAGTCATGCCATTCCATATGCGAAGGTGGCCAGCGCCAGGCTGGCTATCGTTTTCTAATCATTGAAAGGGGGATCCGTGGTTCCAATGAGCATGGATTTTATTGAAGCCTTAAACGAGATAGAGAGAGAGAAGGGGATCGCCAAGGATATTCTCCTTGAAGCGATCGAGGCCGCTCTCATCTCCAGCTACAAGCGCAACTTCAACACCGCTCAGAACGTGCGTGTGGACATCAACCGCCATACCGGCGTCATCAAGGTATACGCGCGCAAGAACGTGGTGGAGGAAGTGCTTGATCCGCGCCTCGAGATATCGGTAGAGGCATCACGGGAGATCAATCCTCATTACCAGCTCGACGATGTCGCCGAAATCGAAGTCACGCCTCGCGACTTTGGACGGATCGCCGCCCAGACGGCCAAGCAGGTCGTTACGCAGCGGATCCGCGAAGCGGAGCGCGGCCTCATTTATAATGCGTATATCGACAAGGAAGAGGATATCGTCAACGGCATCGTCCAGCGCCAGGATACCCGCCATTTGTTCATCGATCTCGGCAAAGTCGAAGCGGTGCTGCCGCTGACCGAGCTGATGCCGACGGACAAATTCAGGCATGGCGACCGCGTGAAGTCGTTTATCACCAAGGTGGAGAATACGACCAAAGGGCCGCAGATCATCCTCTCCCGCACCCATCCCGGGCTGCTGAAGCGGCTGTTCGAGCTTGAGGTTCCGGAAATCTACGACGGCGTCGTCGAGATCCGTTCGGTAGCGAGGGAAGCGGGCTTCCGCTCCAAGATCGCCGTCCATTCCCGCAACGCGGAAGTGGATCCCGTCGGCTCCTGCGTAGGCCAGAAGGGCATGCGCGTGCAGACGATCGTGACGGAGCTGAAGGGCGAGAAGATCGATATTGTCCGCTGGTCCGACAGCGTCGAGGAATACGTAGCGAATGCTCTCAGCCCTTCCAAGGTGCTGGAAGTCATCGTCTTCGAGCAGGAGAAAATGGCTCGGGTCATCGTGCCGGATTACCAGCTGTCGCTGGCGATCGGCATCAAGGGCCAGAACGCCCGCCTTGCCGCCAAGCTGACCGGCTGGAAGATCGATATCAAGAGCGAGACGCAGGCGGAGCAGGAATACGGCCGTGAACGGACACAGGGCGCCGCGATGCACCAGGACTCCATAACGATCGACTGAGTTCCAGCCGATCGACGTCTGGATTCGCTTGAAGCACGGCTGTCTGCCGCAAGGGGGGACTACGCTTGAAACCTAGAAAGATACCGATGCGCAAATGCGTGGCAAGCCAGGAAATGCTGCCCAAGAAGGAGCTCATCCGGGTCGTCCGGACTCCGGAAGGAAATATCGTCATCGACCTGACGGGCAAAAAATCCGGAAGAGGCGCCTACTTGCGGGGGACAGCGGAATGCTTCCGCCTCGCCAAGAAGAGCCGCGCGCTCGACCGCGCGCTCAAGCAGGCGGTTCCTCCGGAGATCTACGATCAGCTCGAGCGGGAATTCATCTCCGTCGAAGAACAGTTTCTTGCCGCCAAAGAGCAGGAGGCGGATGAGGATGACGAATAAAGCTCTTTCCAATCTGGGCATGGCGATGCGTGCCGGCAAAGTCATAACCGGCGACGAGACGGTTCTCAAAGCCGTACGCCAAGGCAAAGCCCGGCTTGTGCTAGTCGCTGCCGACGCTTCCGATAATACGAAGAAGAAATATCGCGATAAATGCTCGTCCTACGGCGTGCCGTTGGCCGAAGCATTCACCCGGGACAGCCTCGGGCAGGCTCTCGGCAAGGAAGAGCGGGTCATCGTGGCCATAACCGATTCCGGGTTCGCGAACATGATTCGGGGGCAACTGAGCCAGAATACGGAGGTGGAGTATATTGACTAAACCACAGGATGGCAAAGACACCAAAGAGAAGCTGCGCGTATATGAATACGCGAAGTCCCTCAACATGAGCAGCAAGGAAATCATAACGATTCTTAAGCGTCTGGACACGCCGGTCAACAACCACATGAGCGTGATGGAAAACGACATGGTCAACAAAGTGGAAGGTTTCTTCCGCGACATCAAAGCGAACGCCGCAGCGAAGCGCGCGCAGGGCAACCCGCAGGTATCCGCCTCGGCCCCTTCCAAGCGCCCCGCCGACAAACGGCCGGAGCAACAAGGAGTGCATACTATTCAACGTCAAGAGCAGTCTACAAACCAAAATCAGCAGGAACGACAGGTGACTATGAATACGACTTCGAATACACAAGGCAGCGGTTCGTCCGCTGGAACTCAGCAGCGTCCGGCATCTCAAGGACAAGGCGGCGGCCAAGGACGCGGACCGGGCCAAGGACGTCCGCAAGGACAGGGCGGCGGCCAAGGGCGGCCTCCGGGCCAAGGCGGCCAAGGACGTCCGCAAGGACAAGGCGGCGTCCAAGGACGGCCTCCGGGTCAAGGCGGCGGTTACGGCGGCAGCAGGCCGCAGGGCGCCGGGCAAGCAGCGTCGTCGACCGGCC
>NZ_CBRA020000122.1:0-7134 GCF_000469945.2 Paenibacillus sp. P22
GCTGAACGCCCGCGCGAAGCTGCCCCCGAAGCTCGCAGCGAACGGCGCGAGCATCAGTCGGGGGGCAAGCGGCGCTCCGGCAGGAGCGGCGGTTATCCCCGCCGCGACGGCGACTCGGCGAGCGCAGGCCAGGGAGCGGAGCAGAAGTCCGGCGGAAGCAAGAAGCGTCCGTCTCCGCCTCCGACCCCGCCTCCGACCAGCTGAGCGTCAAAAAAAGGATGTTCCCTGCAAGCCGGCTATGCCGTGCTTCGGGAACATCCTTTTTTATCGTTGCCTGCTCGTCCGATTTCAGTTGTCGCTGAAGTCGATGAATGCATCGCGCACGCGGTTCCAGAAAGGGAACGGACGGTAGCGGGCGAAGCTGATCTTGGCAGGAGCGACGCTGCAGCGGATGGAGCGGATATCGGCCCTCTCGATGCTCAGATGATCGATCGTGAGCAGCAGCCTCTGATCCTTTTTGGACACGATGTCGCAGTGGTGATGCTCGGGCAGGATGACCGAGGTGCCGAGCGTCCGGTAGACGCGGTTGTTGATCGATGCGATCTCCGCGAGCTGCAGGGAAGGAATGGACGGGTGGATGACTGCTCCGTTGAGGCTCTTGTTGTAAGCGGTGCTGCCCGACGGCGTCGAGATGACCATGCCGTCGCCGCGGAAGGTTTCGAAGGGCTCGTCGTTGATGTTGACCTGCACGACGAGAGTGCCGTCGACGCCCTTGAGCGTGAATTCGTTCAAGGCCAAATATCCGGTTGCTCCCTCCGGAGTATCCAGCTCGATCTGGGCAATGGGGTAACGGACGATGCGCGGCTTCTGCTCGGCCATCATCTCCACGAGCTGCTCGATCTCATCGGCCTTCCAGTCGGCATAAAAGCCGAGATGGCCGGTATGGACGCCGACGAAGGCAATGTCATCGACTCGGTCCAAATAAGTATGGAAAGCATGGAGCAGGGTTCCATCCCCGCCAATGGAAACGACGGTATCCGGCTTCTTGTCGTTGCGGACGAAGCCTCGTGACGCAGCCAGCAGGTGGAAACGCTCCGTCAATTCATTGGAATACCGGTCGCCTCTGCTGAGTACCACATAATTGATCAAGAATGGCGCTCCTTCCGAAACAAACAGGATAACCTGATGATAGCGGAAAACCGGCGTGAAAACAATGTCGAACGCACTTCAGCCCGGTCCGAGCCACCCCCACAGCAGATAGACAAGCGCCGCCGCGATAAGGCTGTGCGCGAGCCTTGCGAGCAGGAAGGGACGGTAGCGCAAGCCGGTATGGCTGAGCAGGCTGGCGATCTGGGCGTGGACGGACAGACCGGCCCAGCTAAGCACCCATGCGGCGGCCGCTGCCTGATGGATGAGCGGAACTCCGGCTTCGGCGGAAGCCTTGGCGCCGAGAGTGACCTCGAACAGGCCGCTTACGAAAGGAGCGGCCATATCGCCGGACAAGCCGAATCGAACAAACAAGGCCGCGAAGAAATGCTCCAGCGCCCCAAGCACCGAGGCTTGGCGCAGAAGCTCCATCAACACGGAGAACACGACGACGAGACCTCCGACAACGACCATGAGCCTGAGGCCGGAAGCGATGGAATCCTTGAGCAGCACGCTGAAGGAGCGTCCGTCGAGCAGCCTTGCTTCGTGCATCGCCTTCAAGGCCGCGCTTAGGCCGCGCTGCGGCTTTCCGGTACCGGACTTTCCGGCTCGGGAGGCTGTCTCAGGTTCCGTGGCACCGTGGAAACGCATGAGCACGCCGATGAGGAGGCTGCCGCCATAATGAGCGGCTGCAAGAATGGGGGCGAGAGCCGACTGGTGGAAGAAGCCGACCGACACGGCTCCGATCAGAAAAATGGGATCCGAGGTCGTCGTGATGGCGACGAGCCGTTCTCCTTCCACTCGGGTCAGGAGCTGCTGATCCCGCAGCTGGGAGGTGAGCCTGGCGCCGACCGGATACCCTGACAGATAGCCCATCGCAAGCACGAAGCCGCCGCTGCCGGGAATCCGAAAAAGCGGGCGCATGAACGGATCCATCAGCTTGCCCATGAAGTGGACGATTCCTATGCCGAGCATCAGCTCCGAGATGACGAAAAAAGGAAAGAGCGCAGGAAAAAGGACTTCCCACCAGATGGCTAGTCCTCTTAGGGAAGAGTGGAGGACCGGTTCGGGAAAAACGGCCATCAGCGCTGCGAGCAGCGCCGCGCAGAAGGCGGTCACGGTACTGGGGTGTAGCAGCATTCTTGCCATGTAACGATCCGTTCCTCCTTATGAAGCCTGGTTAACTTTAAGATATGACCAGCGATGGACAAACAGAAGCCGAATCGCAGGCAGCCTGAAGGCAAAGGTGGAGAAGTCGGAAAAATCCAAATGATGAAAAAAATCATTAGAAAACGCTTGCAAAAAGGGGTGGCATTTACGGGGCGATATGGTACAATAGCATTACCTTTACCATGCTTGGAGTGATGGACATGAGTATTGTCGCCGGCATTCTGGTCTGTGCTTTTGTGTATGTGATTCGCGAGTCCCTTATGGCTCCTGGTGAAGAAGAATACGATAGCTGAAGAATCCTACTATAACCACATTCCAAATGCCCGCGGAAGCGGGCGTTTTTTTTTGTATGTAAAGGCTTTCGTGAAGAAGAAGAAAACAAGACTAAAGAACTAATAAGGGAGGCAATTATTGCCGATGAATAGATATAACAGCCTATACGAATTGATGGGCGGTCATGAGACCGTAGCAAGAATGGTGGAGGCCTTTTATCCTAGAGTCCAAAAGAACGAGCTGCTGTCTCCGCTGTTTCAGCGGGATATCGGGCCGGTTATGGAAAAGCAAATCCAATTCCTTACCCAGTTTTTCGGCGGACCTTCTCTGTTTTCCGACCAGCACGGCCATCCGATGATGCGCGCCCGCCATCTTCCTTTCGCGATTACGAAGGAACATGCCGATGCTTGGCTCTCCTGCATGAGCGGAGCTTTGGAGGAGATCGGCATGCCGGAGGATTTGAAGTCCCATGTGCTCGAGCGGCTGTCGGGACCTGCCCATCATTTCGTCAATACCGCTTCGGACGGAGGCAACGAAAGTTAAGGAGATGATCTCCACATGGAGCCGCTATATCAGACCGCAGCACTGTGCCCCTGCTGCGGCAACGGATTCGAGACACCCCGTGTCCGCCCGAGCTTCAAGCGGGCCGTAGCGGTCGACACCGATTTCTGTTCTCATTTCAAGGGAATTCATGCCGACTATTATGTTGTCCGGGTTTGCCCGCAATGCGGCTTTTCAACGACGGAGAACAGCTTGAGCAGCCTTACCGATGCGCAGAAGGAGAACTATTATTCCCTGTATGGACGGATGTGGCAGCCCCGCAGCTATAGCGGTGCGCGCACGAGCCGCCAGGCTTTGGACTGCTACAAGCTGGCCCTGCTCAGTGCCGTAGCCGCGCAGGACAAGGATCGTTTGATCGCCGGACTTCTCCATCATATCGCCTGGCTGTACCGGGATGAGGGCGACAGCGGCCAGGAGATGCGGTTTCTCCGGCATGCGCTGGAATCTTATCGGCGGGTGTACGAAACCGAGAAAGTGGACAATGACGCCAAGCTCATGTACCTGATCGGAGAGCTGCACAGGCGTCTCGGCGAACGGAAGGAGGCGGTGTGGTGGTTCTCCAGAGTGGTGAACGACAACCGGATTGTGGACGCCGCGATGATCAAGGCAAGCCGCAGCCAGTGGCAGCTGGTGCGCGAAGGAAACGAGGATGCGCCTGAATGGATGATGGGGGGCATTCCGCAAGCAAGCGGAGGTTATGAAGCGCAGGCTATCGGCTGAGGTTCATTCCTTGTATAAATGCAAGCAGGGCGTTCGCCCGTCATGGTGACGGGCGCGCCTTTTTTTTCATTGCTTGGGCGCAAAATGACTCCAGCCTCTTTTGCTTGAAGGCAGGAGCGGCGGACTTGAACAGCAAAAAGAAGTCCCTGAGCAGCAGCAAGGCTGATAGGGACTTCCAAAATTAGTGAAGGCGGCGAAGATCGGTGTCGGTGAGCAGGTAGTCCTTGTCGGCATCGACAAGCGTGACCCTGCTGTGGCAGCATGGAAATACGAGCAGCCTTTTGGCTCCGGAAGATACGCTTTTCAGATCGGCGGGCTTCAAGGGAAGCAGGACATGGTCGGTTCCGCAGAAGGGACAGGTTACATAGACGTCCTTCATCATCACGTCGTAAGGCAACGCCTTTTCAAACGGGATCATGGGTATCGCCTTGCTGCGGATCGGGTGCGGATTCCGCCTCGTTCGCGGTATCCGGCGTATTTTTGGCAAGCTCGGCCATCTTCTGAAGCAGAATGTGGCGGGGCATATGCATGAGATGCTCCAGCGGAATGTTAAGCTCTTTGGCCAGCCGAACCGCGGTTTCGGCTGACAGCTGCAGGGGTCTGGACATGGCGGTGCCTCCTCAGGCCGGTTCCGTCTCCGCAGAACAGGGTAGCGCGTCGGAGCGGATTGGCGATATAATTCAGTTATACAACGGGAACGCCGGCGGTGCAAACCGAATGCTTCTGCCGGATAGCCCATGGCGGGCAGCTGCCTGCCGAAAGGAGACCGTCCATGGAAACCAATACATACCCGCTGACATGGGATTTGGATGTCTTTTTCAAAGGGGGAGCCGCATCCCCGGAGCTGGAGGAAGTTCTCAAGGGCGTGAAGGCCGACATTGCCCGCATCAGCCAAACGATGCTGGCTTCTTCCGGTTCGGAAGGCGTTCCGGGAGCCAGGCCGGAACAGCTGGAGGAGTGGACGGATACCCTCCAATCCATCCAGGTGCGCCTGCACGAGGCTGCTTCCTTCGTCGGCTGCCTGATGGCGGAAAATGTGGACAATACAGCGGCTACCGCTCTTAATGGCCGCATCCAGTCCCTGGAAGCCGACTATCTCATCGCGCTGACCCGCTTCGACGACCTCATCAGCCGCACTCCGGATTCCATCTGGGACGGCTGGGTACAGAGCTCTCCGGTCCGCTTCTACCTCAACGAGCGGCGCCAGAACGCCAAGGACAAGCTGAGTCCGGAGCTGGAAGCGCTGGCGGCCGACCTGGCCGTCGACGGCTACCATGGCTGGGGCAATCTGTACAGCCGCATCGTCTCCCGCGCGAAGTTCCGCGCCAAGGACAAGGACGGTCAGGAGAAGGAGCTTTCCGCAGGCCAGATGTTCAACCGTTTGTTCGAGGCGGACCGTGCCGTGCGGGCCGAGTCCTTCGCCGAGTGGGAGCGCGAATGGGCGGAGCATGCCCAGCTTTGCGCCGATGCGCTGAACCATATTTCCGGCTTCAGGCTCAAGCTGTATGACCGCCGCGGCTGGAGCGACGTCCTCAAGGAGCCGCTCAAGGTCAACCGGATGACACAGTCGACGCTGGATGCCATGTGGGGAGCGATCAACGAAGGCAAGCAGGATCTGGTGCGCTACTTCGAGCGCAAGGCCAAGCTGCTCGGGCTTGAAAAGCTGGCTTGGCATGACATCACGGCGCCGATCGGCGGTGCTTCGAAGCATATTCCATACGAGGAAGGCTGCGACCTGATCCGCGAGCAATTCGCCAAGTTCGACCCGGCGCTGGCCGAGTTCGCCGACAAGGCTTTCCGCGAAGGCTGGATCGAGGCGGAAGACCGCCCCGGCAAACGTCCTGGCGGCTTCTGCACCTCGTTCCCCGCGACGGGACAGACCCGTATCTTCATGACCTACTCCGGGACGGAGGACAATGTGTCTACGCTTGCCCATGAGCTCGGACATGCCTACCATCAATACGTCATGGACGGGCTGCCGGCGTTCTCTCAGAACTATGCGATGAACGTGGCCGAGACGGCTTCGACCTTCGCCGAGATGATTGTGGCGGAATCCCAGCTCGAGCAGGCGAAGACCAAAGAAGAAAAACTGTCGCTGCTGGAGCTGAAAATCCAGAACGGCGTTTCGTTCTACATGAACATCCATGCCCGGCTCCTGTTCGAGGTCCGCTTCTACGAAGAGCGCCGCAACGGCGAAGTATCCGTCGAGCGCCTGAACGAACTGATGGTCGAAGCCCAGCGCGAAGCGTTCAGCGGCGTGCTTGACGAGGCGCATCCTCATTTTTGGGCTGCGAAGCTTCATTTCTACATTACGGATGTTCCTTTCTACAACTTCCCGTACACCTTCGGCTACCTGTTCAGCGCAGGCCTGTACGCCAAAGCCAAGGAGGAAGGCCCTTCCTTCGCGTCCCGCTACGTCGACCTTCTCCGTGATACGGGCAGCATGACCGTAGAGGAGCTGGCGCTCAAGCATCTGGGAGTGAATCTGCAGCAGGCCGGATTCTGGCAAAGCGCGGTCGCGCTGACCAGCGAAGACATCCGCCAGTTCATGGAGCTGACGGAAGAATAATTCGAACCCCTTTTCTCCATTCCCGCCGGGATGGAGGAAAGGGGTTTTCCTTTCATCGCTGCAGCTGCTCTCAGCGGTATGCCCGCTCATAAGCAAGCCATTCCGCTCTCCATGAAGATTCCATAAAGGCTCTTGAATCGCCGCTGGCGTCGGAAGTATGCTTGACCCGGGCGATAGCTTTTCGAGCTCTGAAAAAGTTGAACCCGGCGGCGGAAAAGGTGGAATAAGCTGCCGGTGTAGACGAGCATGTTAAAGGTCGGGGCTTTGGACATTCCGGCTGCGCTTGACGGCGGCACAGCCGGCGGATTCATGGTTTGTCTTTTTGGCCGAAAGGGTAAAAAAACGGATGGACATATGAACAGGAGGCAGGAGAAGCATGAAATTCTTTTTGGATACCGCCAATGTCGAGGAAATCAAACGGATCGCCAAGCTGGGTCTTGTAGACGGAGTGACCACGAATCCGACGCTGGTTGCCAAGGAAGGCCGCATATTCAAGGAAGTCGTGCAGGAAATCTGCAGCATCGTATCCGGTCCGGTCAGCGCCGAGGTCACGGGCTCCACGAGCGATGAAATGCTCAAGGAAGCGCTGGAAATAGCGGAATGGGCGCCGAACGTCGTCATCAAGGTCCCCCTGACGGAAGACGGCCTGTTCACGACCCATGCACTCTCCCAAAAAGGAATCAAAACCAATGTGACGCTCGTATTCTCCGCCGCTCAAGGCTCATGGCGGCCAAGGCGGGAGCGACGTTCATCAG
>NZ_CBRA020000123.1:0-10522 GCF_000469945.2 Paenibacillus sp. P22
GCCGGAGCCGAGCCCGGCCGAGCCGGAGCCCGCCGCCGGGCAAGCCGCGGCAGCGGAAGACGATATCGACGACGACGATATCGACAGCTGGATGTAAGCAGGTCCCCGGGGAGCTTCCGTCAGCGGAGCGGCTCCGGGGATTTTTTTTGCCCATCGGAATGATTTCCTTAGGGACTGGATTCCCGGATTTCTTCCTGTTGGTTCCGCAATCCGCGGATGGATGAGGCACAACGAAGGCCTTTGTTGGTAATTCAGACATGAATAGGCAATATTGCGCCATAATAAAAGCGTACCCGTAATTTTCTTTTGCAGTTGCAGCGGTTAAGTTGTAAACTATCGGTAGAAGTTCCGTGCCGACCGCCTGGCCGACAACGATAAGGTAGTCTTTGACTCACTCGACGTTTTCTCGGTGCCCAGGCTGGAAGCGGCCGTTTTTTTGCGTAAGCATGAAGGTCTGATGGTCTGGACTGATATGTGAATTTTGGTACAAACTCAGTCCGGCCACAACGGCATGATTCCGCATTGAGGCTGCTCCCATTCGCTGTGCGCATGATGACAACGTCCCCGCCCTCGGCCGCGACCCTGCGGAAGTTGACAGCAGCGGACGCAAGAAATCGCGGACAACCGAGGGACGGAACCGCATTTCCAGAGCAAAGGAGGAAGTAATTCCATGTCCGAAAACCAACCAACTCAAGCGGTGGCGACTCAAGAGCCATCCGCGGCGGTACAGCAGCGCGATATTCTCGACCAGCTCATGAAGCCGGAAGTTCAGGAGTCCCTTACGGTACTTGTGGATAATCTTCCGAAGCTGGCCGAAATCGTCACGCTCATGACCAAATCCTACGATGTAGCCAAGTCGCTCGCGACGGACAAAGTGCTTATCAACGACTTCGGAGGCGGTCTCGGCGAGATGGTGAAGCCGATCGTCGACAAGACCAAGACCGTCGCCCAAGCGGCTATCGAAGCCGGCGACCAAGTCAGCCACGAGTCTTCCAGCGTAGGCCTCTTCGGCCTGCTGCGCATGCTGAAGGACCCGAACGTCCAGCGCACGCTGCGTTTCACGCAGGCATTCCTGGACAATCTCGGCGAAAAGCAGAAGAACCAAAACTAACCCGCGCACTCCCCGCGGGGAGGCTGCATAGAACGTGAACGGAGGATGAACATGGCGAAGCATATTCTTATCCTGGGCGGCGGCTACGGCGGCCTGCTGGCCGCTACGACGGCACGCACGCACTTTACGCCGCAGGAAGCCCAGATTACCGTTGTCAACCGGATCAACGCGCACCAAATCATCACCGAGCTGCACCGTCTTGCCGTCGGCAACCTGTCCGAAGGCAATGTGGCGCTTCCGCTGGACAAGCTGCTGCGCGGCAAAGACATCGACCTGAAAATCGGCGAAGTCGCTGAAATCAAGCCGGACGAGAAGCAAGTGAAGCTGTCTACCGGCACGACTCTGTCCTACGATGCGCTTGTTGTCGCACTGGGCAGCGAGACGGCATTCTTCGGCATTCCAGGCCTGCAGGAGCACAGCTTCACGCTGAAATCCGTTGCAGACGCGAACAAGCTGAAAGCCCATGTCGAAGCATCCGTGGCGAAGTACAAGCAGTCCGGCAACAAAGCCGACCTGACCTTTGTCGTCGGCGGCGGCGGTCTGACGGGCATCGAGCTTGTGGGCGAATTCGCCGACATGCTGCCCGGCCTCGTGAAAAAACACGGCATCAGCTATGACGAAGTTTCCCTGTACTGCGTCGAGGCTGCTCCTACGATCCTGCCTGGCTTCCCGGCCGAGCTGGTCGAGCGCGCGACGACTTCCCTCGAGAAGCGCGGCGTCGTGTTCAAAACCGGCCTGCCGATTACGGAAATGAAAGGCACGACCGTATCCTTGAAGGACGGCAGCACGATCGAATCGAGCACGGTCATCTGGACGGGCGGCGTGCAAGGCACGGCTGTCGTGGCCAACTCCGGCATCGAAGTCAACCGCGGCCGCGCCACGGTTACGGAAGGCCTGCAGTCCACCTCGCATCCGGATGTATTCATCGCCGGAGACAGCGCTGTAGTCATGGGTCCGGAAGGACGCCCGTTCCCTCCTACGGCTCAGCTGGCTTGGCAGATGGGCGAGCTCATCGGCGCCAACATCTACGCTTACTTCAATGGCCACCAGCTGGACTCGTTCTCCCCGGTCTTCTCCGGTACGCTCGGTTCGCTCGGCCGCAAGGATGCGATCGGCACTATCGGCGGCAACCAGACCCGCCTCAAAGGCTTGCCGGCAACGCTGATGAAGGAAGCTTCCAACATCCGCTACCTGTCGCACATCAACGGCCTGTTCTCCCTGGCTTACTAATTCGTCCTCATCCGGGACCGACCCGGATGCGACCGCATGGAAGAACCGCATGGATACATTCCATGCGGTTTTTTTTCATTCCAGGGAAGGAAAATGCCGAACGCATGCGCCTAATCGAGAAGAGGGCGGGCTGCAGCCGTCTTCCAAGCCGTCTTGAATTTTATCTCCGTTTAACCTGGGCTCATGGCGGGTAAGGAGGACTATACCCGCTACAACAGGAAAAGGAGCGATAACCATGGCAGAAGGACTTAGCGACAAAGTGAAGGGCGCAGTCAACAAGGTGAAAGGCGAAGCCAAGGACCAATGGGGCAACGCTACCGACAACCACAAGCTTCAAGCGGAAGGGAAGCTGGATAAAGCCAAGGGCGAAGTCCAGGAAAAGGTCGGAGAGTTCAAAGACCGGCATTGAAGATGAAGCGAGCAAAGACTCTTGTCTCCTAACGGGGCAGGGGTCTTTTTTTTGCATGAAGACAACCTTTCTTGCCTGTAATCTGCCGTTAGGCTTGGAATCGGGCATGGGGCCGAGGTGGAATTGAGGACCGCTCGAGAGGTGCTTCCGGATTTCTTGAATGATACTAGAGAGCCAGCCAATGAGGGACCGTCGCCTGGGAGATCCGGAGGAGGAGCGGGCGCTCCGTCCGCAGGAGGAGGCGCAGTTCCATCCCGCGCCGCTGGGAGGCGCAGCCGCCGGGTTCTATAATGAGGTCAACAGTCAACTAAATAATGGAATCGAAAGGATGACCGACCTTGAAGGAATTGATTCGCAATGGGGTGTTCATGCGCCTGTTTCTCGCTACGGTCTGCTCTCAGCTGGCCTCTACGATCGGAGCGATGGCGTTCGCCTTTTATATGCTCGATCGTTTTTCCTCCCAGCCTGCTTATGCTTCCATCGCTGAAATGCTCTACTCCGCGCCGACCGTATTCGTTTTTCTGTTTATCGGAGTGCTCGCAGACCGCTTTGACCGCAAGAAGATCGCAGAGAATACCGGATGGATCCGCACCGGGTTGTCGCTCTGCATGCTGGGGGCTTTGGCTGCGGGGGTCTGGCTGCCGGTCATCTTTCTGATCCTATTCGTTCGGGCTGGGGTGACCAAGTTCTACGCCCCTGCCGAAACAGCGATGATCCAAGGCATCCTGAAGGAAGATCAGTACGTGAAGGCCTCGGGACTGAACCAATCCGTATTCGGCGTGTTCATGCTTTTCGGAACGGGAATAGGAGCCTTTGTGTACCATACCGTCGGGATTATGGGTGCGGTAATCATCGATACGGTCGGATTCCTGCTGACAGCTCTCCTTATCCGCTCGCTGAAGCTGCCTGTCGAGGTGACGCTGCCGAACGGCAAGCAGCCGCTCTCCTCGCTCAATATGAGATCGGTATGGGGTGATTTCAGCGTCGGCTTCCGGTATATTTTCAGCCGCAAGCTTCTGATTGCGCTGATATCCGGATTTGCTTTGTTCGGATTGATCAACGGCTCCTTCGCAATCCTGCCCATGCTGACGATGAAATACCATCTGGCCCCGGACAACTACCAGCTGTACGCCTCGCTGTTCTCCGTCTTTCTCGGCATCGGCTTCCTGGCCGGGAGCGCGCTGGGCTCCATGCTGATCGATAAATTCAAAATGCATCAAGTGCTCATCGCATGCGTTCTTGTATCCGGTCTGATCGCCTTGGTTCTGGGCTTTGTAGCTTCTCCCTGGATATACCTGATTCTAATACTAGTGATGGGAATCATCCTTGCCCCGCTGAACATCGTCATCGGCGGCTGGCTGCCCAAGCTCGTGGAGCCTTCCAAGATGGGGCGCGTGAGCGCCTGGATCGATCCTATCATGATGGCCGGACAGACGCTGATGCTCGGTCTCATCGCTTGGCTGTATCCCTCCCGCTTCACGCTGCTGGGGCTGTATCTGTTCATAGCCGTGCTGCTGCTGCTGACCTTCGTCATCTATATCTTCACGCTTCCCCGCTTTGTCCGCGAAGAAGAGGGAGCTGCCCGCATCGACAGGAAGGGAACGGCCGTTGAGACCGGACTCTAATCTTCGGGAGGGAGAGACGATTCAGCGGTTAAAGGGCAAATGGCAGTCTGGAAGGCTCTTGGATCCGTTCGTTGGAATACGGTTTGAAGGATAATGTTCGGAAATACTAGAGTCTCTCCCTCTTTTCATCCGCATTATTTGCCAATAAAACCTAAATGACCTTGTTTCCCCGTTCAATATCATCATCATCCGTTCTTTTGTGCGGTTTTTGTAGAATGATGGCTATTAAGCTTCAACGATCTTCAATGACTATGTGTATCGAGCGATTTGCTGAGAAACGCCGCCGGGTTGCAACGAACGCCCCCTTGTAGGCTTCTGTTTTATCTGATTTCTCAATGCCTTTGCTTTCGCTTTTGCTGGATTGGTTTTCGTTGAAATGGTCCCGTTCATTTGAACGGGTTTTTTTCGATTCCTGATGTTCATAAAGGGGAATGAATTATCTAGATTGAGTATGGCTAAATGAAGAAAATGATTGTGGATTCCATTAGATTCGGATTAATCGGTATTATAAAATTGCATGTAATGAACCTAGTCTATGGAACGGTCACTCTGGCATAGACTCCTTGAATTGTTTGCTTCCAGGGGATGTTAAGCAAGGGTTGCTGCCGCCTGAGCCGCCAAAGCGATGGGTTTGTGGTGGGAACGGGTAGAGTGTGGGAATGGATGGAATCACAGGGAATGGCTGAATTGGCCAGGGTGGTTTGAATGGTCGCAGCTACGGTTGCTGCTCACGATTGCAGGTCACGGTCGCAGGTACCGGTTGCAGGTCATGGTCGTTGCAGGTCTTCGTTGCAACGGTTGCAGGTCATGGCCGGCCGCGCATCACAGTCGTTGTTCATTGGTCGTTGGTCATCGGTCATTGACAATGGGCGACTGGTCACAAGCTGCTCAAATTGGGCGGACATTGTGTAGCCGACGCTCTCCCGCGGTGCGGATATTACCTCGCTGAGTTCCCTTGGGCTCTTATCTGGCCGGAAATACAATTGTTCGGGAGGGAGGCGCGATCAAGCAAAGGGAGTCCCGATGGAAGCAAATTGGGGTAGGTGAATCCGATTGAAGAGATGCTTTCAAATTAAAATTGTTCGTGATTAATCGATCCTCTCCCTCTTTTCAATCGAATATAGAGCCAATAAAGCCCAATTGGTTGATTTTTGCCGTTCATTGCAATCGATTTTTGTCTTTTCATGCGGTTTTTGTTGAATATCCTCTATTTTCAGCTGCCCTTATCGATTGCGGAATTAACGGCATTCAGATTCGTGTCTTCCTACTTGACTGGAACGATGCGCTGATGGGTTTCACGGTAAAAGTCATTCTTTATAATCGGAAATAGAATCGGATAAATTCAGATGAATCGGAAAGTTTAATTCATGCAAATCAAAACCCTTCCCGCATGACGGGAAGGGTTGGTTTTGTTTCGGGAGCATTGAATTTTTTGAAGGGGCTAGGGGGCGACTAGCACAGGAATGCGCGACTGATGATGACCAGCAGGATGAAGAGAACCAGAATGGCGCCGATGCTCGAGTAACCCCAGCCGCCGTAGCCTGCGCCTACGCCGCCAACTGCTCCGCCAACTCCATAAGACATGTGCAAATCCCCCTTTAGTGTTATAAGTTAATTTATGATTGTTGCTATCGTGATGTTCGGGCGGGAGGTACAATTGTGCAAGAGCCCAGCTGCACCTTCCTCATGCTATGCTAATAGAGGAAAGCCCGGCTGATGATAACCAGCAGAATGAAGAGAACAAGGATGGCTCCGGTGTTCGTCCACACACCACCGTATCCGACTCCTCCGCAGCCTGCTCCTACTCCGCCAACGCCGTATGACATTTGTCAAATCCCCTTTCGCTTGAGATAACACATCATACGCGGGGGCGGACCGTGATGTTTGGGCAGGAAGGTCAATCGAGGAGAAATGGGCATGCAGCCGAAAGGAGCCTTCGGCCGCTTTCATCCGAGCAGGGGAAAGCGCCGGATCGCGAGCGATCCGGCGCCAGCCGAGAAGTCGGTTAGACGAAGAAAATGCTGCTGATGATGACCAGCAGAATGAAGAGAACCAGAATGATTCCGGTGCTGCTGACACCGCCGCGAGCGGCTTCGACTTTTGTTTCTGCGCCTTCTACATATTCAGACATATCAAAACTCCTTTGTTGTGGAATGATACAATGTATGAGCTGCGGCAGCATGCCGATTGGACGGGAAGGACAAATGTGCGCTTGGCTACGTCGCGGTCGTAGCGCCTTCAAGCCGAATCGGATCGGCATGAAAAAGCCTCCTGAAGGCTGTCTTCAGGAGGCTTTTGGTTTTTACCCTCGAACTAGTACAGGAACGCGCGGCTGATGATTACGAGCAGAATGAAGAGAACCAGAATGGCGCCTGTGCTGGAATAGCCAAAGCCGCCGCGAGCGGCTTCGACTTTTGTTTCTGCGCCTTCAACGTTTTCGGACATTTCAACTCTCCTTTTCAATGGAATGATGCATCGTATGATTTTTCCTTGCATGCCGATTGGATGGGGAGGACAAATGTGCGCTCGGCCATTTTCAGTCGTTATCGGCCTCCGAAGGAAAGCTAAACCTCCTGAAGGAAATCCTTCAGGAGGTCTCTGGTCCAAATTCAATTATACGTGAAACCTGCCCAGTCCTAGACTAGTACAGGAATGCGCGGCTGATGATAACCAGCAGGATGAAGAGAACCAGAATGGCGCCCGTGCTCGAGTAACCCCAGCCGCCGCCGTAGCCGCAGCCTGCGCCTACGCCGCCAACCGCTCCGCCAACTCCGTAAGACATGTGTCAAATCCCCTTTCTTGTGGTATGCCACATCATACGGCGAGCGCACCCGTGATGTTTGGGCGGGAGGTACAAATGTGCATATGCTGATTTTAGGGTGGTGCCCATGCGGTCCAGGCCTTGTCTGGGCATATTGGAATTGATCCTCGCATAGAAATGTAGTCCTTTCAGGGGCGAGGAGGAACATCGCATGACTATTTTCCGGGAAATAATCGGCGGCGGCTTTGAGCAGGTCGCTTTTTGCCATGATGCGGAGAGCGGTCTGAGAGCGATTGTCGCCATTCATAACACGGCAGCGGGACCTTCGCTTGGCGGATGCCGGTATATGACATACGCGGATGAGGAAGTCGCCCTGCAGGATGCGATGCGTCTCGCGCGGGGAATGACGTATAAAAACGCGGCCTACAACCTCCCTTACGGGGGAGGAAAGGCTGTCGTCTGGAGGGATCCCGCAGCTAGGATGGAGGAATGCGGACCGGAAGCGACACGGGCGCAGCGGAGGGCAGGGAGAAGCGGAATGGGGGAGCTGCGGGGCGAAGAGTACGGGAGGCGGCGGCTGTTCCAGTCACTGGGACGGTTCATTGAAGGCTTGGGCGGCCGTTATATAACCGGACTTGATCTGGGCACCTGCATCCAGGACATGGACGCGATTCAAACTCAGACTTCCTATGTAACGGATACATCGGGAAGCATCATGGCGCAGGATGATTTTACGGCCGAGATGACGGCATACGGCGTGTATCAGGGGATGAAGGCTGCCGTAGGTTATCGTCTTGGGCTGCCGTCGCTTTACGATCTCAAGGTGCTCGTTCAGGGACTTGGCAAAGTAGGCTTCCGGCTGTGCCGGTATTTATACGAGGATGGGGCCAGGCTGATCGTCTCCGACCTCAATGACTCCGCTGTTTTGGAGGCGGTGAGATACTACGGGGCAAGGCGGGTGAAGCCGGAGAACGTCTATAAGACGAAATGCGATGTATTCGCGCCTTGCGCCCTGGGCGGCATACTGAACGATGTGACCATCCCCCGGCTGCGCTGTTCGATTGTCGCCGGAGCAGCCAACAATCAGCTGTCCATGGAACGTCACGGGGAATTGATCGAGGAGAAGGGAATCCTCTATGTCCCGGATTACATCCTGAATGCCGGCGGAATCATCATCACCGCTGGAGAGCTGCAGGGGTTGGGACGAGAGGAGCTTCAGGAAAGCGTGCAGGCCGTGGCTGAAACGGCAAAGGAGGTTTTCCATCTGGCGGAAAAATTCGGCATTCCTCCTTCCAAGGCGGCAAAACGGCTGGCGGAACAAAATCTGGAACGGTTGAAAAAACGATGAGCAGTAAAAAAGCCGGCTCGGACCGGAGATCCGGCAAGTCGGCTTTTGACGGGCAAGAACGTCTAATATTTGTATTTCTTGATTAGGAGCTGGCTTTCGACGCCAGCGATGCCGGGCAGATTGTACAAGCGCTCCTGGAGAAAAGCTTCCATTTCCTGCATCGTGGCGAATACGGCGTGCATATGCAGTTTGCTCGGCCCGGTCATATGGTGAAGCGCGGTGACGGCAGGCTCGTCCGACAGCCGACGCGCTACTTCGCTGAGACGATGAGGTTCGACTTCAACATGAAAAAAGGCCGATACGTTCATGCCGATCTTCTCGGGATTGACCAAGACCGTGAATCTTTCCAGGGTGCCGTTCTCGATCAAGGCATTGACTCGTGCTTGGACGCCGACCCTGGAGATGCCTACTTCCTTGCTGATATCCGTATAAGACATCCGCGAGTTGAGGCGGAGCAGCTCGGTAATTCGGCGGTCCAGAGCATCCAGCTTGGTAGAGGGAATCGTATAGGAAGGCGGCCTGGGAGGTTGGGCGGACATTTCAATCGTCTCCTTTGGCAGGCTGATCATCGCTGGAACGGAAGTGCCTGGCATTTTTGCTAAAATCACTATATCGGGTTCGGATCGCCATTACAAGACATAAATCCATTATATGGAATTTTGAGAGCGGCATTAACGGAGCCGCCTGCGGGTTGCCATCGTCGGCAAGAGCGGCCTTTTCGTTGTCCGTCAGGCTTCTGCCGGGCCTTCCGAAGGCAAGTCCGCATACAATGCAGCAAGCGGATGGACCTTGAAGGAGGATGTGATTGGACATGATTCATGTGACGGAAGAAAAAGATTTCTTGATCCGGCTCAACGGGCTCATCGGCGGAGCGCAGACCCTTCTGGATGTAGGAAGCGGCCCCGGACCGCTCCTGACGTCCCTTCATGCCCGGCAAATAGTCGCGCTCGACGTCCATAAGCCGTACGTGGACTATATAGCGGCCCACTATCCGTCCGTTGTGCCTCTACACGCCGATGCGCTTGAGATCGGAAGGCTCTTTGTCCCAGGCTCCTTTACGGCTGTTACACTGGTGGATGTGCTTGAGCATCTGGAAAAATCGGCGGGATACGAGCTTCTGAGGCAGGCGGAAATCATCGCGCGCGAGCGGGTCATCCTGTTCACGCCGCGGGGTTTTTTCCCACAGGAAGCTTTCGACCATTACGGGCTCAACGGCGAAAAGTATCAAATGCATCGCAGCGGATGGGAGCCGGAGGAGCTTGCGGCTCTCGGATACGAGGTTACGGTCATGAAGGGGTTTCATGATGCTTCCAACCCGGCATTTGTGAACGCATACGGCAGAGATCACGAGCCGGTCGATGCGCTGATGGCCGTCAAGCGGATGGCATAAGCAGACCAGGCGGTATAGAGAGGAGAAGGCCCGCGAGCGGGTCTTTTTTTTTGCTCGAAAATGGCTTCGGAATCCAATCGGGAGAATTGGACGCCGGTTTCCGACATAGCCTTCTAATAATCAAGGGGGTTAATGGCATGCCTGATCAACCGAGAAGAAGAAGACACGTATCCAAGCGGCCTCACTCCCAAAAGGATTGCGAGATGCCTGTCCGAAAGAAGCATCATTGCGTGATTCCGGTCACGCCGGCGGAAGCGGATCAATGGGAAGCCCTGCTGGAATGGCTTGATCTGGCATTGTCGGAATGGCCAAGAGGCGTTGCGGACGGGTCGCTCAGAGAGGTGCTGGGCCAGCTGCTGCTTCTCATCAACTCGATGCGGATTCCTTTGCAGGAAAAAGGGGTGCTGCAGGCGGCTCTGGAGCTGGCGATCGGTCAGTATGAAAATCGGAGCGAAAGCGATGCGCTGCTGATTGTCACTCTCCAAGCAATGGTGACCGAGCTGCTCGGCGCGGTTCTCGTCTTTTGCGTATCCCCGCGCGTCAAGGATGGATGGGTCGGCCTGCTTCGCGAGGCTGGACGGCTGCTGGCTCTGGCGGGGCGGTCGCTGGGCGCAAGAGGAGCTGCCGGCGCAACGGGCCCGACCGGAC
>NZ_CBRA020000124.1:0-8730 GCF_000469945.2 Paenibacillus sp. P22
CAAAGGGACGCCGGGGATTCGCCGCCGCTTTCTCGATATGGAGATCGGCCAGGTGCAGCCGGGGTACTTGCATACGCTCCAGCAATACTCCAAGATTCTGCTGCAGCGCAACAACTACCTCAAGTCAACGGGGCCGGGCTCCGTCCAGCCTGCGATGATGGAAGTATGGAACATGCAGCTGGCGGAGCATGGTGTTAAAATCATGAGAAAAAGGCAACAATTCATAGAGAAGCTCCGGACCTGGGCGGCAGCGATCCATTCCGGCATCACCGCAGGCGGCGAAGAGCTTGCCGTCAGCTACCGCCCTTCCTTCGAAATGGAGGGAGAGCAAGATGAATCTGTTTTATTCGATCAATTTATGTTAAAGTTATCACAGGTAAAAGATCAGGAATATCGCCGCGGAGTGACGCTGGCAGGCCCTCACCGGGACGACCTGGCGTTCCATATCAACGGCAAGGAAGCCCAGGTTTTCGGCTCACAGGGACAGCAGAGGACGACGGCGCTGTCCCTGAAGCTGGCCGAGATCGAGCTGATCCGGGAAGAAATCGGGGAGTACCCGCTTCTTCTTCTCGACGACGTGCTGTCCGAGCTGGACCAGCACAGGCAGACGCAGCTCATCGAGACCTTCCAAGGAAAAGTGCAGACATTCATAACCGCAACGGGGCTGGAGAGCGTGAACACGAGCCGCTTGTCGGATGCGGGAGTTTACCGGGTTGAGGGCGGCAAGGTAACGTTATGACCGCCCCAGCCCTTTCTTGAGAAGAAGGGTTGTCATGGCATACCTTCTTCTCTTCTCTACGTTAACGGGCACCCGAGCATAGACATAAGGCGGAGCAGCCGTTTCGGTTTTCAGAGAGGCTGTCCCGGCGCATCCTTCCGTCTCTTCTTTTGCGCCGGCGCCTGTCCGCCATCAGGGCGGGAACTTGTCTTGCCAGGGCGATTCTATTCCTGCAAGGATTTATCATAGAGGGGAGCGGAAGGCACGCATGTATATCCATCTCGGCGGAGAAAAAATCATTCGGGCATCGGAGCTGGTCGCCATCTTCGATATATCCATCGAGCAGTCCTCCAAGCTCTCCAAGCAGTTCGTGGCCGATGCCAAAAAACGCAAGGACGTGGAGACGATCGGCGAAGAGGAGCCCAAATCCATCGTCGTCACCCAGAACCGCGTCTACTACTCCCCTATCTCATCTTCCACGCTGAAGAAGCGCGGACATCATTTCGCGGCTTATTGACCGCTGCGTGAAAGCCGAAATCAAGTTAGGGCCGCTGCATCCGCTGGCGGCTGGTTAGTGCAGTTCGAGAGGAGCAGTGAAGACAAGCATGTCTACGAACCCACAGCATACGTACGACGAGAGCCAGATACAGGTGCTTGAAGGACTGGAAGCGGTCCGCAAGCGTCCCGGTATGTATATCGGCTCCACCAGCAGCAAAGGACTTCACCATCTCGTCTGGGAAGTCGTCGACAACAGCATTGACGAAGCGCTCGCCGGGTATTGCAACCGGATTACGATAACGATTCACGAGAACAACAGCATTACCGTAACGGACAACGGAAGGGGAATTCCGGTCGGAGAGCATCCGAAGATGAAGCGCCCTACGCTGGAAGTCGTCATGACTGTCCTGCATGCCGGCGGCAAATTCGGAGGCGAAGGCTACAAAGTATCCGGAGGCTTGCACGGTGTCGGCATTTCCGTCGTAAACGCCCTTTCGGAGCTGGTCGTCGTGCAGGTCAGCCGCGACGGCAAGGTCTATGAGCAGGAATACCGCCGCGGCGCTCCTCAGTACGATGTGAAGATCGTCGGGGAAAGCACCTCGACGGGAACCAGGACGCTGTTCAAGCCGGATCCTGAAGTGTTCACCGAGACGACCGTGTTCGAATACGATACGCTGCAATCGCGCGTCCGCGAGCTGGCGTTCCTGAACAAAGGGATCGAGCTTGTCCTTGCCGACGAGCGCACCGGAGTCAGCAACAGCTTCAAGTATGACGGCGGCATCATCGAGTTCGTCGAGTACCTCAACCGCAACCGCGAAGCCGTCAACGAGAGGCCGATCTATGTCGAAGGCTCCAAGGACGGCATTCAGGTGGAGGTGTCGCTGCAGTACAACGACAGCTACAGCGAGAACATCTACTCCTTCGCGAACAATATCAACACGCATGAAGGCGGCACCCACGAGTCCGGCTTCAAGAGCGCCCTGACCCGGATCATCAACGATTACGCCCGCAAGAGCGGCGCGATCAAGGAGAACAACTCCAACCTGTCCGGCGAGGACGTGCGCGAGGGTCTGACCGCGATCATCAGCGTCAAGATTCCCGAGCCGCAGTTCGAAGGACAGACCAAGACCAAGCTCGGCAACAGCGAGGTGCGCGGCATCGTAGAGTCGTTCTTCGCCGAGAAGCTGCAGGAGTTTCTGGAAGAGAACCCGTCGGTCGCCCGCAAAATCGTGGACAAGGGACTGCAGGCTTCGCGAGCACGCGAAGCGGCCAAGAAGGCCCGCGAGCTGACGCGCCGCAAGAGCGCCCTCGAAGTGAGCTCGCTGCCGGGCAAGCTGGCCGACTGCTCCTCCAAGGATGCCAGCATCAGCGAGCTGTACATCGTCGAAGGAGATTCCGCCGGCGGCTCGGCCAAGCAGGGCCGCGACCGGCATTTCCAGGCGATCCTGCCGCTGCGCGGCAAGATCCTCAACGTCGAGAAGGCGCGTCTGGACCGGATCCTCTCCAATGCGGAGATCCGCGCCATCATTACGGCTCTCGGCACCGGAATCGGGGATGATTTCGACCTCGCCAAAGCCCGGTACCACAAGATCATCATCATGACGGATGCCGACGTCGACGGCGCCCACATCCGGACCCTGCTGCTGACGTTCCTTTACCGCTACATGCGCCGGATTCTGGAAGCGGGCTACGTATACATCGCCCAGCCTCCTCTGTTCAAGATCGAGCGCAACAAGGTCGTTCGTTATGCGCAGTCCGAACGGGAGCGCGACGAGATCATGGCCGAGTTCGGCGAAGGAGCCAAGATCAACGTCCAGCGCTACAAAGGCCTCGGCGAGATGAACGCTTCGCAGCTGTGGGAGACGACGATGGATCCCGAGAGCCGTACGATGCTTCAGGTTCAGATCGAGGATGCGATCAAGGCGGACATCATGTTCGACACGCTGATGGGCGACAACGTAGAGCCTCGCCGCGAGTTCATCCAGCAATACGCCAAGGACGTCAAAAACCTGGATATCTGATTTCACGCCAATGATCCCGGCGCCTACTCGGCCCGGGATTTTTTTTCATCGGCTTTGCGCGAAGGAATCAGCGGCTTGTGCGCTTGGGAGCATAGGCGGCGGCGTAACGTCTCATCCGGCGGAAGATGCTCTGATCCTTGAGCTTGCGGAATATATACGGATCCGGCATCGTATTGACCTCCAGAATCCACGGCTTCATGCTGGTGCTGACCGCAACGTCCAGTCCGATTTCCTTGAGGCCGGCATAGCGGGTAGCTAGCTGCTCCGCCGTCTGGACGCCGATATGGCGCAAGTTCTCCTTGAACGCCTTTTGCGCGGCATTGTCCATATGTCCGCTCATCAGCGTTTCGAATGGGGTGATCGTGCCTCCGCTGTGGTAGTTGGTGACGATTTTGGACGGATGTCCGAGCCGGCCGATGATGCCGGTCGTCTCCCATTTCCCGCTCGGGTTTTTCTGCACCATGACCCGCAGGTCGAAGCGCCGGCGCTTATGCTTCAGGAGATCGATTCCTTGCTGGGCTACGTATCTCCTTTTGGGACGGGATTTCTCAAGCCCGGCGAACAGTCCGTCAAAGCTGGCGTAAGACCGGATCCTCGTCCCGTGTTGGAATCTGTAGCCTCCGTCGAGCTTCTGGACCTTGATGACGCCGTTGCCGAACGTGCCTGCGTCGGGCTTGACGTACAGCATCCGGTACTGCTCCAGCATGGCCTGCAGCGTGTCCCGGGAATAGGTCCTTGTGTCTGGAATGTAGGGTTTAAGCGAATCCGACTGGAGCAGCACCCCCGTTTTCGCTTGCTTGCTCATAACCCTTTGGATGGCCAACCGATCTCATCCTTCCTCATCTGTCGAAAGAGCGATAAATCGCGTGCAATTCCCGCAGCCCTTCCAGACTTCAGTCCAATTTCCGATATCTTAAGCGACTAAACAATGATATAATAGAGTGTACTGACCATTCGTGCTGAATCCCTTTATTTTATGGATTCCCGCTATGAATGGAGCACGGCATCCACCTATTTTTTGCGATCCGCGATGTTTAATTGTGCCCGCTTTGTGCAAGACAGATAAGATAGGGCGGGCAGACGCCGCGCAAGTCGCCACCATCAGGTTGAGCCGTTTGGAGGCCTGACCGCACAGGAGGTAAGTATGGCGGAAGAACAACGTTCTCAAATCAAAGACCGGGATATCGGCACGGAAATGCGCGAGTCGTTCATGGATTATGCCATGAGCATCATCGTCAGCCGCGCGCTGCCGGATGTGCGCGACGGACTCAAGCCCGTCCATCGCCGCATCCTGTTCGCTATGTCCGAGCTTGGCATGGCCCCGGACAAGCCTTATAAAAAATCAGCCCGGATCGTGGGCGAGGTCATCGGCAAGTATCACCCGCACGGCGACAGCGCCGTGTATGAATCGATGGTCCGGATGGCGCAGGATTTCTCCATGCGCTACATGCTCGTCGACGGACACGGCAACTTCGGCTCCATCGACGGAGACATGGCGGCTGCCATGCGTTACACCGAGGCCCGTCTGTCCAAGATCGCGATGGAGCTGCTCCGCGACCTGAACAAGGATACGGTCGACTACAATCCCAATTATGACGGCGAGGAAAGGGAGCCTGCCGTATTGCCGGCGCGCTTCCCGAACCTGCTCGTCAACGGCGTCTCCGGCATCGCTGTCGGCATGGCGACCAATATTCCGCCGCATAACCTGCGGGAAGTGATCGACGGCGTTCAGGCGCTGATCCGCAATCCGGACATTACGTCTGTGGAGCTGATGGATTACGTCAAAGGTCCGGATTTCCCGACTGCGGGCTTCGTCATGGGCCATTCCGGCATCCGCCAGGCCTATACGACCGGCCGCGGCTCCGTAACGATGCGCGCCCGGGCCGAAATCGAAGAGAATGGCGGCAAAGCCCGGATCGTCGTGCATGAACTGCCTTATCAGGTGAACAAAGCCCGGCTTGTCGAGAAGATCGCCGAGCTCGTCCGCGAGAAGAAGATCGAGGGCATTACCGACCTGCGTGACGAGTCCGACCGCAACGGCATGCGCGTCGTCATCGAGCTGCGGCGCGACGTCAACCCGAGCGTAACTCTGAACAACCTGTACAAGCATACCCAGATGCAATCGACGTTCGGCATCAATATGCTGGCGCTGGTCAACGGCGAGCCGCGCACCCTTACGCTGCGCGACATGCTGTACCACTATCTGCAGCATCAGATGGTGGTCATCCGCCGCCGTACCGAATTCGACCTTAAAAAAGCGGAAGCGAGAGCGCACATCCTCGAAGGCTTGCGCATCGCGCTTGATCATATCGACGAGATTATCACGCTGATCCGTTCCTCGCGCACGACCGACGAAGCGCGTGAAGGCTTGATCAACCGCTTCTCGCTCAGTCTGGAGCAGGCGCAGGCGATTCTCGACATGAGGCTGCAGCGCCTGACCGGTCTGGAGCGGGAGAAGATCGAAGCCGAATACAACGAGCTGCTTGCCCGCATCGCCGAGTACAAGGCCATTCTGGCCGACGAGCAGCTGGTGCTCGAGATCATCAGCAAGGAGCTTGCCGAGATCAACGACCGCTTCGGCGACGAGCGCCGCACGGAAGTGACGATCGGCGAGGACGAGATTCTTGACGAGGACCTGATTCCGCGCGAGGATGTCGTCATCACGATCACCCACTCGGGCTACGTGAAGCGGCTGCCGGTATCGACTTACCGAAGCCAGCGACGCGGCGGCAAGGGCGTCATCGGCATGGACACCAAGTCCGATGACTTTGTGGAGCATTTGTTCGTCTCGAACACGCATCACTACCTGCTCTTCTTTACCGACAAAGGCAAGGTATACCGGCTCAAAGCCTACGAGATTCCTGATCTCAGCCGTACGGCGCGCGGAACGCCGATCATCAACCTGCTGCAGATCGAGCAGGGCGAGACGGTCAATGCCGTCATTCCGGTCGAAGCTTTCGATCCCGATTGCTACCTGTTCTTCGGAACGCGCCAGGGCATCGTCAAGAAGACGCCTCTCGACGATTACTCCAATATCCGCCGCGTCGGCTTGATCGCCATCAATCTGCGCGAGGACGACGATCTGATCAGCGTAAAGCTGACGGACGGCAAGCAGGAGATCATCATCGGTACGGCGGACGGCATGTCCATCCGGTTCCCGGAAAGCGATGTGCGCTCCATGGGCCGCTCGGCCACAGGAGTCAAGGGCATCGCTCTCGATGACGACGACCGGGTGATCGACATCGACGTCGTGGATCCGGAGCAGGAAGTTCTGATCGTTACGGCCAAAGGATACGGCAAGCGGACTCCGGTAAGCGAATACCGGACGCAATCGCGCGGCGGCAAAGGCATCAAGACTTTGAACGTAACGGAGAAGAACGGTCCGATCGCCGGCCTCAAAATGGTGGAAGACGGCGAGGATCTGATGATCATGACCGCATCGGGAACGATGATCCGCATGAATATGGATACGATCTCTTCCATGGGCCGCAACACGCAAGGCGTGCGGTTGATCAACATCCGCGACGAGGACTCGGTTGCTACGGTGACGCGGGTTGCCAGAAGCGAAGAGATTCAGGAAGAAGATGAAGATACGGGCAATGTGCCGGCAGGAGACGAAGAGGCCGGTACGGATAGCGAATAGCATTTGAACGCGTCATAAGGGGAGGAACCGTCTTGATTACGGTCGATTGCGCGCAGTTGAAGCTCGGTGATGTCATTTCTCAGGATGTGCTGACTCCCTTGGGGGGGCGTTCTGTTCCACAAGGGCCGTGTCGTCACGATGCGAGAAATGGATATTCTGACGGCATTCATGGTGCAGCAGGTTGCCATTGAACGCGGCGGGGCCGAGGCTCCTCCTGCAGCCAAATCGGAGAGCAAGCCTCTTCCGCATAGCGGCCTCACTCTCGAATACGATTCGATGGTCGCTCTGTTGAAGAAAGCCTATGGACAAGTGGCGGGAGGGGCTGCCCTGCCCATTCTGGAGCTGCGGACCGGTCTGGAGAAGCTGCTCTCCCATTCCAGGGACTATCAGGTTCTAAGTTTCTCCCCAAGGCATGTCAATCAGGAGGAGTTCTACTATCACAGCAGCGTACTCTCCGCCCTGACCTGCTATCAGCTCGCGCAGTGGGCGGGACTCCCATCCAAGGATTGGATGCAGGTCGCGATGGGCGGCCTGCTGCATGATATCGGCAACGTGAAGGTGGATCGAACCATACTGGCCAAGCCGGGAATCCTCACTTCAGCGGAGCAGGAAGAAATGAAGAGGCATACCCTTAGCGGCTACTCGCTGCTGAAAGGCGTGGCCGCCCTCAATGAGGGTGCGAAGCTCTCCGCCCTTCAACATCATGAGCGGATCGACGGCAGCGGTTATCCGCTGAGCCTGTCTGCGGAGAACATTCATCCCTACGCCAAGATGGTTGCCATTGCAGATATCTTCCATGCCATGACGCTGAACAAGATCTATCGCCGAGCCTCGTCGCCCTACCTCGTCCTGGAGCAGATTCAGCAGGATGCCTTCGGCAAGCTGGATCCATCTTATGTAAGGACATTCATCGAGAAAGCGACTCAGTTCCATAATGGCACTCTCGTGAGGCTGAGCGACGGGCGCGTGGGAGAGATCGTCTTTACCGACAGAAACCACAGCACCCGTCCGTGGGTTTCTGTCGACGGCAGCATCGTGGATCTTTCCACTCAGCGCCGGCTTCATATAGAAGAAGTGCTTTCATAAGAAAGCCCGATCAAAAAGAGACCGTCAGGAGGATCCTGGCGGTCTCTTTTTTTTATCCGGTTGGCCTCACATTAGCTGGTGGAGTTGAAACTGGAATAGATAATGAAGAAAGTTCGTTTTCATATTTGGATGGAAACATTGCTTTTGAAGCAGACGGGTGATAAGGATAAGGATAACAAGTAGAAGCGGGGAGGGGAAAGCGATCATTTGAATCGATGTTACGTTCGGCTGCGGGATGCTTTCCTTCCATCTGCCACAGGGTAGCCCAATGGGAAAGGCCGCCGAAGCAAGTACAGTTGTGTTCGGGATGATAAACGGTCCAAGGGCTTCTATCCGTCCTTTCTATAGAGGAAACATCTAGACTATGATTGATTACAGGGAGAGCTTGAACGAGGCATCCGAATGCTTGTAAACATGGATTGCAGCAGTCGTTTTAAAGGGGAAGAGGCTTTTAAAAAAAAGGATTTTAAAAAATCTTAAAAAAACACTTGCATTAGCCTATGTGGCCGTGATATATTATCTAAGTCGCCGCTGAGAGGCACGACGGAAACAAGCGAAACACAAGTGAATTTGTTCTTTGAAAACTGAACAACGAGTGAAGCAAGTCAACGTTATAAATGAGCAAGTCAAACACCTTTATGGAGAGTTTGATCCTGGCTCAGGACGAACGCTGGCGGCGTGCCTAATACATGCAAGTCGAGCGGATCTTGTCCTTCGGGACAAGGTTAGCGGCGGACGGGTGAGTAACACGTAGGCAACCTGCC
>NZ_CBRA020000125.1:0-32319 GCF_000469945.2 Paenibacillus sp. P22
GGAGGCCGGGCGCATCGCCGCCGACCTCCTCGGCCGCTACGACAGCGAGCTCGCGCCGCGTGTCGCTGCAGGGGTGAAGGCGGCGCAAAAGGCCGCCGCAGAAGCCGGCGACGCCCTGAAGCGGGCGCATGCCGAGCTGCCCGCCGTGACCGGACTGCTCCAGGATGCCGCCAAAGGCATCGCATTCGGCCAGAGCAAGCTCGACGCCTTCCAGAGTCGGCTGCCGGAGGCCGAAAAGCGGATTCGAGACCTCGCGGCCAAGCTCCGCGAGCTTCGCAAGAAAGGCAATCTCGGCGAAGCCATCGAGCTGCTCAAGAGCAATTACGTCCAAAAAGCCGAATTCCTGGCCCGCCCGATCGAGCTGAAGCAGCATTCGCTGTTCCCGATAGCGAATTACGGAACGGCGATGACGCCGTTTTTCACCGTTCTCTCGCTGTGGGTCGGCGCGCTGCTGCTCGTCTCCATGCTCAGCCTGGATGTCCACCGAGATGCGGCAGTCCAGCATGCCTATCTCGGCCGCTTCCTCACCTTCTGGGCGATCGGCCTGCTGCAGTCGCTGCTCGTTACGATCGGAGACATCCTGCTGCTCGGCGTACGCCCCGCGTCGCCGGTCTTGTTCGTGCTGTCGGGGCTGCTCATCAGCACCGTGTTCATGCTTATCGTCTATACGCTCGTATCCGTTCTCGGCAATGTCGGCAAAGCTGCCGCCATCGTCCTGCTCGTGCTGCAGCTCGCCGGCTCCGGCGGCACGTTCCCGGTGCAGGTCACGGCGCCGATCTTCCGGGCATTTTATCCTTTTCTGCCTTTCACCTATGCCGTCGGCCTCATGCGCGAAACGGTCGGAGGCATTCTCCCGGAAGCCGCGCGCAGAGATTTGTCGATGCTGCTGCTCTTCGGCGTCATCGCGCTGCTCGCCGGCCTGATGCTGAAGAAGCCGCTAGGAAGAGCCGCCGAGAGCCTTGCGGCCAAAGCCCGCGCAAGCGGCATTATCCATTGACCAAGCGCAGCGGGCTTCAGGGAATGCCTGATCCGCAATATCGCCAGCCCCTGCTGTCCCTATGCCTATGTTTTATCCACCATTACGCAGATCCATCTGTGCCCGGAGGAATCAGCATGAGATCCCATGCCGCGCCCGAACCCGATAAAGCTCCGCTGTGGCCGATGTTCAAGCGCCTGTTCCTGCATGTCAAAGGACAATGGCCGCTGCTTTTGGCCGCTTGGCTGTCCATGGCCGCCGTCGCCGCCCTGCAATTCGTCATTCCGAAGCTCACCCAGTATGCGGTCGACCATGTCATTCCCGGCAAGCTCTACGGCCAGCTGCTGCCGATCGCAGGAGCCGTCTTGGGGACGGCGGTGCTGCTCGGCGTATTCGGCTATATCAGCAGCTACACGTTCAGCAAAGCCGGCCAGCAGACCGTCTTCGAGATCCGCAACCGCCTGTACCGCCATTTGCAGAGCTCGATCTCGGCTTCTACGACCGCCGCCGCACGGGCGACCTGATGTCCCGCATGACGAGCGATGTCAACCAGCTGCAGCAAATGGTCAGCTCCGGAACGATGGGCATCCTGACCGACGCCGTCACATTCATCGCCATTGCCGGTTACATGCTGCTGGAGAATGCGCAGATGACCGTCGCGCTCCTGGCTTTGTTTCCCGTCATGTTCCTGACGGCCCGCCGCTACGGCGGACGGATGCGCCGCACCTTCCGCCGGGTCCAGGAAACCGTGGCGGAGATGAGCAGCCATCTGCAGGACACGCTCTCTTCCATCCGGCTCGTCAAGTCGTTCTCCGCCGAAGAACGCGAAAGCGCTGTATTCGCCCGCTTGAGCGCCGACAACCGGGACGCCAATCTCCGCTCCACCCGCTTCAGCGCGATTTTCAGTCCCATGATCGACCTGCTTCAATACGCCGGCATGGCTTTCGTGCTCGCCTTCGGCTCCTGGCAAGCGATGCGGGGCGATATGACCGCCGGCTCCGTCATCGCCTACCTCAGCTACTTGCGGCTGCTCCAAAACCCGGTCCGGCGCTTCAGCCGCCTTATGAGCACCGTGCAGCAGTCCGCGGCGGCCTATGACCGCATCATGGAGACGATGTCGGCCGTTCCCGACGTCAAGGACCGGCCCGATGCGAGCGAGCTTAGGCTCGCAGGCGGAGAGATCGCGTTCGAGCAGGTTTCGTTCCGCTACTCTTCCTCCTCCTCCGATGTGCTGCATGAATTCAACCTGACGCTGGCCCCGGGCAAAACGACCGCCCTAGTCGGCTCTTCTGGCGCGGGCAAAACGACGGCAGCCCATCTCGTCATGCGCTATTATGACGCAACCCGAGGGCGGATCACGATCGACGGAACCGACATCCGCGATGTGACCCAGGCTTCCCTGCGCCGTCAGATCGCGATCGTCTCGCAGGATGTCATGCTCCGCAACGGCTCCGTGCGGGCCAATCTGACCTACGGCAAGCCCGGGGCCGCCGAGGAGGAAATGATCAGCGCGGCGCAGGCGGCCTACGCGCATCCGTTCATCGAGGAGCTTCCGGACGGTTACGATACGGAAGTCGGAGAGAGAGGCGTCCGCCTCTCCGGCGGGCAGAAGCAGCGGCTTTCCATCGCCAGGGCGCTGCTTGCCGACCCCAAGGTCATCATCCTCGACGAAGCGACGGCATCTCTGGATACGGAATCCGAACAGCTCATCCAAGCAGCGTTGGAAACCCTTTTGTCCGGAAGAACAAGCCTCGTCATCGCTCACCGCCTCTCCACCGTCCGCAGAGCCGATCTCATCGTCGTCATGGAGCAAGGACGCATCGTTCAAAGCGGCACCCACGAGGAGCTCATGGAGCAGGGCGGCCGCTATCGCCATCTGTACGAGCTTCAGTTTCCGCAGCAGGCAGGATGATTTCATTCTTGCTGCAAGCCGATTGATCCGCTCCTCGGCAGAAAGGCTCCTTTCACTCCGCTGCAAGCAGGCGGATTCCGTCCTTTTTCTTTACCGGGTATGAAACTCCCGGCCGGGGCGAATCCTACCCAAGGACGCTTTTCCGGCGCTCGAGTACATTACGCGAGAGAAGGGTGACGGCAGGAGTGAAACCAGATAAACGCGGCGGTTCCGCCGCCGTATCGGGCGGAGGGATAAAGCGGCCGCGCGGAAAGTTCGTTGGCAGGGAGCCTCAGCCATCCCACAAAAAAGCCGATGACAGCCGCACAGCCGCCCTTCTCGCCCTCTCATCCGTTCCTTTGATCATGACGCTGGGCAATTCCATGCTTATTCCCGTGCTGCCCGCCATCGAAACGGCGCTCGGCATCACGCCTTTGCAGGCAAGCCTCATCATCACGGTCTACTCCGTCATGGCCATCATTCTGATTCCGATCGCCGGATATCTATCCGACCGCATCGGCCGCAAGAAGGTCATCATTCCCTCGCTGATCCTGGCCGGGGCGGGAGGCGCTGTATGCGGCTGGGCCGGCAGTCTCCAGCCAGGGGGTTACGGCATCATTTTGGCGGGAAGAGTGCTGCAGGGAATCGGCGCTGCCGGCGCCATGCCGATCGTCCTCCCTCTGGTCGGGGACATGTTCCGGAGCGAGCAGCAGGTCAGCGCGGGACTCGGGCTGATCGAAACCTCCAACACATTCGGCAAGGTGCTCAGCCCGATTCTCGGATCGGCTCTCGCCCTTCTTGCCTGGCAGGCGCCGTTCTGGTCCGTGCCTATTCTTTGCGCGCTCTCCATTATCCTTGTGCTGTTCCTGGTCAAGGTTCCGCCCAAGCAGGGCGAGGAAGCAGCAGCGCCTCCGCCTCCAGGCAAATTTTTGAGCGGCGTTTGGAACCTTTACCGAAGCAAGGCGGGATGGCTGACGGCTTTGTTCGTCGTAGGCTGCTTTTCGATGTTCATTTTATTTGGGCTGCTGTTCTACCTGTCGGAAACGCTGGAAAAAAGCCATCACATGAAGGGCATCCTGAAAGGCCTTGTGCTCGCGATTCCTTTGGCCGTTCTGTGCGCTGCTTCTTATGCTGCGGGAAAATGGATCGGCGAGCATAAAAAAGTGATGAAATGGACCGTCACCGGAGGGTTCCTCCTCTGCGCGGCCAGCATCGCCGCCTGCCTGTTCTGGGAGGCGACCTCCATCCGCATCGCCCTGCTGTCCGGCGCAGGCCTTGGCATCGGTGCCGGCTTGCCCTGCCTCGATGCCTTCATTACCGAAGGCATCGACAAAGAGGAGCGCGGGACCATCAGCTCGCTGTACAGCAGCATGAGATTTATCGGCGTGGCCGCAGGCCCGCCCGTCGCTTCGCTGCTCATGAAGCAGTCCGCGCCTTTGCTCCTGGGAGTAATGGCTTCCGTGGCTGCCGCCGCCTTCATACTCGCACTTGCCGGGATTCGCCCGCGCAATGACAAAGGCTGAGCCGCTCAAGCGGCTCAGCCTTTCGCCGATTACAGGCCATCCCGGCTTTACGGTATGCATCTGCTTTCACTTCTTACAGACCTTCCGGGTACGGGTAGGTGTCCCGCTTTTCGCCAATCAGGCCATTCGGCTATACGGACATAAATTCTGCTCTCGAAGCTTACAGGCTTCCGGCTTTACGGGCATAAGCTCCGCTTTCACCGCTTACAGGCCATCCGGCTTTACGGGCATAAGTTCCGCTTACGCCGATTTCAGGCCTCGCGGTTCCTCCCAATGTCCGCCGATACAGGCCATTCCGGATTTATCGGACATACGTTCCGCTATTTGACCCTTTTGAAGGCTAATTCGGATTTATCGGACATACGATCCGCTATTCCCCATTTTTTATCCGCATAGAGGTAGATTTTACAGAAATAACGGATCTGATGTCCGATAATCGCCCATGAAGGCTCATTCTCGCTCAAATAACGGATCCTATGTCCGATATCGGTTAATTGGCATTTCCCCGTTTGATTTAGAAGCACAACCGAGGCGCGCAGGCATCATTGGCATCATATTTGTGATCTCATAGGCGTTTTCTTGTCTCCAGTTCCGTTTTTCTAACTTCTCTTCTGTTTTCTGATACCATTCTTCTCTTCTGTTTTCTGATCCCATTTGTAAACGGTGAGTTCATGTTTCGTTTTCGGCTTCCGTATCTGTCTTCGATTTTGTGCTGCATTCGTTAACTTTCGGCTTCATTTTCCTTGCTTTCTCTACTTGACCCCGTTGGTTGTGTTCCGACATCCTTTTCCAGAAAAGCCTATGCAGGCTGCTTGGAGACATCTTACAATGGAAGAAAAAGGGGATGGATACCGAATGGAAAAGAATCTCGTCCGAATCGCACTCGCCCAAACCCGCTTTCCCAAGTCTCTAGTGGATGGAGAAGATCTCATAGCCCGAGGAATAAGCCAGGCTGCAGATCAGGGAAGCGCCATCGTCTGTTTTCCGGAGGCAGTCCTTCCGGGGCTGAGAGGGGTCGGCTTCGATGTTGAGCCCTATGATCACGAGGCCATGCAGGCTGTGCTGAAGCGCGTCTGCGAGCTGGCCGCCAGCCGCCGGATCGCGGTAGTTCTGCCTACGGAATGGAGGGGCGAGGGAGGCATGGAGCTGGCGGCATTTGTCATTTCCGCCGATGGCGAGCTTCTTGGACGCCAGACCAAAAATCAGCTCGATCCGGACGAAGAGCCATTCGGTTACAACCCCGGCGTTGGAAGAACGCTGTTCGAGATCGAAGGGCTCAAGTTCGGCATCGTCATCTGCCATGAGGGGTGGAGGTATCCCGAGACCGTCCGCTGGGCCGCGCGCCGAGGAGCGGATATCGTCTTTCATCCCCAGTTCACTCCCGCGGTGCCCAACCCTGAATTCTACATAGGCGCCATGGCTTGCCGCAGCGGGGAGAACCAAATTTACTTCGCGAGCGTCAATTTCGCCTTGAAAGGTCAGCAGGTCGTCACCAGCCTGATCTCCCCTGCCGGTGAAACGCTTGCCTCGGCATCGCCCGAAGTCGACGAGCTGATCGTCTATGATATCGACCCTGCCCAGGCTACTCGCCGTCTTGCGGGCAGGCTGCGGCCGGAGCTGCTTGGGTGAGCAGCGCGCCAAACAAATAAATGGGGATAGGCCGGCAGGCCATCCCCGTTTTCACTATCCAGCTTTTTCGGCTCAGCTTTTTCGGCTCAGCTTTTCAACTCAGCTTTTTCGGCTCAGCTTTTCAACTCAGCTTTTTCGGCTCAGCTTTTCGGCTCAGCTTTCCAGTTCAGCTTTCGGCTCAGCTTTTTCGGCTCAGCTTTTCGGCTCGCTTTCTTCTCAGCATTTCAGCTCTTCAGCTCTTCAGCGCTTCAGCTTCAGCTTTTCGGCTCGCTTTTGCCGTCGTAGCGCCTGGTCCATTCCATCAGAATCTCGTCGCGATCCTTGGCCGCTGCCTGCAGGTCATATTTGATAAGCTGATCGACCGGGTTTTTGGCATAACCGGCCGGAAGCTCGCCCGACTCGTCCTTCACGGCCGTAATGGGATAGTTTTTCTTGTACTCCTTCATCGCGTCGTCCGTGATGGCCCAATCCAGAAACTCCTTGGCGGCCGGGTTGATGTTCGGCTTCTTGATCAGGGCATTGGCTTCGACGTCCCAGCCGGAGCCCTCCGCAGGAAAGACGGCTTCAACCGGCGTTCCCTTGTCCTGCTCGGAGATGACCCGGTAGCCGAAGGAAATTCCGATTGGGTACTCGCCCGTTCCCGCCATCTTGGCCGGCTTGGAGCCGGAGTGCACGTACATGGCGATGTTCTCGTTGAGCTTGTCCATGTAAGCCCATGCTTTGTCGGCGCCCATCAGCTGGATCAGGCCGGAGACGGTCAGGAAGCCCGTGCCCGAGGAAGCAGGGTTCGGCATCGTGATCAGACCTTTGTATTCCGGCTTCAGCAGATCCTCGTACGATCTCGGAATCGCCAGCCCCTTCTTCTCCATCTCCGTCTTGTTGACGGCGAAGGCCGTTTCCCATGCATCGATGCCGACCCAATGGGCAGGCTCCCTGTCATCCTTGAAGGTCGTCTGAATGCGCTCCATGCCCGTCGGCGAATAAGGCTCCAGCATGTCGTTCTGGTCGAGCACGAGCAGGCTGGTCGCCGCCGTTCCCCAGACGACATCCGCCTGCGGGTTGTCCTTCTCCGCCAGCAGGCGGGCCGTTATGATGCCGGTCGAATCCCGGATGATGTTGATCTTGATGTCGGGGTGCTGCTCGTCCCATGTTTGGAGATATTCCTTGATCTGATCGTCCTCAAGCGCCGTGTAGACGAGCAGCTCGGAGCCTGCCTTGCCCTGCTTGGCCTGCGTGCCGCCGGACGAGCCTTCCGATACCGTTCCTCCGCCGCCGGTTCCGTTGCCGCATGCTGCTACCCAGGTGAATGCGGCGAGCATCGCCGCTGTCAACAGCCATTGTTTCTTCATGGTCTTTTCTCCCCTTCGCTTCGGCTTCGCTCTCCCTTCCTACATTAGCGTTGGTTGTTCAATGGAACGTAAAGCGAATATGAATGATTTGTATTGTTTTGGCTCTTATGTGGATTCATCCGAAGTTTTTCTTCACAAAACCCGTGTTTTGGTTGCGTTTCAAGCTCTTCCCGACCATTCATCCCCTCTTCCAAAATAAAGGGAAAAGAAAAAGGGCATCCTTATACCTATGCCTTCCGAGTCGCATATGCCCCTTAAAAGCTCTTTCATTTTGCTTACTAAAGTTGAGAAACAATAGATAATTTAGTACAATGAATAGACTTAAAGGAGGCCTATTCTTATGTCCGCTTCACCGAGAAAGATGGAACTTGGAATCAGCACGTTTTTGGAGGCTATGCCAGCCTCGACTGCAGGCCCGACGATCAGTCACGCCCAGCGTCTGCGCAACGCGGTCGAGGAGATCGTCGTCGCCGAGCAGGCCGGTCTGGACGTCTACGGCATCGGAGAGCATCACCGGCCTGATTATGCGGGCAGCGCTCCGGCCGTCGTGCTTGCCGCTGCGGCGCCCCTGACTAAGAAGATCCGCCTGACCAGCGCCGTCACGGTTTTGTCCTCGGACGATCCCGTCCGCGTCTACCAGCAGTTTTCCACTCTCGACGGCCTTTCGAACGGACGTGCCGAAATCATGGCGGGGCGGGGCTCGTTCATCGAGTCGTTCCCCTTGTTCGGCTACAGCCTGGATGATTACAACGAGCTGTTCGACGAGAAGCTGGAGCTGCTGCTGAACATCCGGCAGTCGGAAAAAGTGAGCTGGCCAGGCGGCCATCGCCCGGCCATCGACAACCAGGGCGTGTACCCGCGGGCGGTGCAGGAGCCGCTGCCGGTCTGGATCGCTACCGGGGGCAACCCGGAATCCGCCATTCGCGCAGGCGTGCTCGGCCTGCCCGTCGTTTTCGCGATCATCGGCGGCATGCCGGAAAGATTCGCCCCGCTGGTTGATCTCTATCGCCGCGCCGCCGCCCAGGCCGGCCATGATCTCTCGAAGCTGCGGGTCGCCACGCACTCGCACGGCTTCGTCGGCGATACGACGCAGGGAGCCGCCGATGCTTTCTTCCCTCATAACCAGGCGCAGATGAGCGCCATCGGCAAAGAACGCGGCTGGGCCGGCTACGACCGCGCCGCCTACGACCAGTCCCGCACTCTGAGGGGCGCGCTGTATGTCGGCGACCCCGAGTTCGTTGCGGAGAAGATCGTGCTGCTGCGCAAGAACCTCGGCCTCGACCGCTTCTTCCTGCATGTTGACGTCAGCACGATGCCGCATCGCGAAGTGCTGAAGGCCATCGAGCTGCTCGGGACGAAGGTTGCTCCGATCGTGCACAAGGAGCTGGAGCGCATCGAGGGAAGCTGATTCCCTTCGTCCAGCCGCATAAAAGAAGCCCCTCCGGACCAAGCCGGGCCGCGGCACCCTCAAAGGGTCGCGGCGCCAGCTTGTTCCGGCAAGGGGCTTTTTCGTTTTTGTCAGGTCGCGGCCAACATCTCCAGCGCTCTAGCAAGCGGTCGGAGAGGATCGCCGATCTGCCTGCCCGTCTCCAGCCCGGCCCTCTCGGCCGCTCCGGCCATCGACAGCTGGGCGACGGATACAGCCAGCCGGGGATCGGACTCCGCCTTCCGGATGAGATGAGCGGTTACCGCATCCTCATAGTCCTTTTTCCGTCCGGCCATGATCAGGCTGAACAGCTCCGGGACGACCTCCGCGCGGACATCCGGCGTCGTGCAGGAGGAAGCCTCCGTATAGGCTTGCAGCCTCGCCATCGTTCCTTCTACTGTGGCCGGGTTGCTGAACAGCAGCAGCTGCGGCTGCCTGATTCGGCAGACTTCCTCGAAAAAGGGTTCATCGATCTTGAGTACGGCCGGCAGTCCGGCTGGCAGACGGGAATCGTCAAGCAGCGCGATATAGTTGGTGCAGGTAATCAGGATGACATCCGCTCCCGCCGCAGCCATCCATTCCAGCTGCTCCAGCACCCTGTCGCCGGCCCCGTCTCTGGCGAAGCCGGGATCCCTTCCGATGCGGGCGAGCAGGCCGGGATCGACGTAATGCTCCAGGACGAATCCCCGAGGCGCGATCCCTTGGATATACCCGATATTGGATTCATGCGCATGCAGGCAAGCCAATTTTAGAGCCAATGCAATCTCTCCGTCCGCTTTTCTCCCTATTTTACCAGCAGCTTCCTCCCTTGTCCGGCGCTGGCCCCGAAAAGATTAAAAAGCCCGGCTGTTCCCAGCCAGGCTATCTCTCCTAATCCGCCACGATCCAGTGCACGTCCTTCTCCTCCAGAGACGGCGCCCATTCCATGGGAGGGGCGATATCGCTGACGACGATATCGATCTCCTCCAATCCGCAAGTGCGGCAGTAGTAGATGCTGCCGACCTTGGCATGATCCGCCAGCACGATGCTCTGCGTTCGCCTCGCTTGATCGACAAGGGCGTGTTCATGGAGCGCCTGGATGAGCTGAATACGGCAGGGATCCGCAAGGAGACCGCCATGGAGCTGGCGCTGAGGGCGGAGCGCACGCGCGAATTCGCGCCGATGATCGGCGAAGTGACGGTCGGCCTCTCCTCCGGCACGTCGGGAAGCCGGGGGGCTGTTCCTGGTCAGCCGCAGGGAGCGGCTGGCGTGGGCGGGGACGGTGCTGGCCAAGGTGCTGCCCGGACCGCTGCTCGGCCGCCACCGCATCGCCTTCTTTCTGAGGGCGGACAGCAATCTGTACGGTTCCGTCGGCAGCCGGAACATCGAATTCCGCTTCTACGATCTGCTGGACCCGATTGCGGAGCTCGTCGCCCGCCTTCAGCAGCAGCAGCCGAGCCTGCTCGTCGCTCCCGCCTCGATGCTGCGCCTGCTGGCGGACCTGCAGCGGGAAGGAAGGCTGTCGATCCGTCCGGACAAGCTCGTGTCCGTAGCCGAGGTGCTCGATCCCCTGGACCAGGGAATCATCGAGAAGGCCTTCGGTCAGCGGCTGCATCAGGTCTACCAGTGCACGGAGGGCTTCCTCGGCGCCACCTGCGCCCATGGCACGCTGCATATCAACGAGGATGTCGTCTGCATGCAAAAGGAATATGTTGACCGCGAGGCCGGGAAGTTCGTGCCGATCCTGACCGACTTCTCCCGCCTGACACAGCCGATTGTCCGCTATCGGCTGAACGATCTGCTGACGGAGCGGCAGGAGCCTTGCCCTTGCGGCTCGCCCTTTCTGGCCATCGAGCGGATTGAAGGCCGCTGCGACGATATGTTTGCTTTTCCGTCCGTAAGCGACGACCGGCAGGTGCTGATATTCCCCGATTTCATTACCCGGGCGATCGTGGCTGCAGCCTCCGAGGTGACGGCCTACCACGCCGTTCAGCATGCCCCGGGCGAGATGGAGCTGGCTCTAGAGGTGGACGACCGTCACCGGGAAGCGTCGCAGTCGGCGATCCTGCAGGCGTTGCGGGCGCTCGGCGAACGGACGGGCAGCCAGCCTCCCCATGTAGCCTTCTCGGCTTATCGGCATGCTCCCGGAGACCGCAAGCTGCGCCGGGTAGAGAGGAGGTTCGAGCTTGAGCAGAGCGGCGGAGATCACGCTGTATGAACGGGATTCTGCAGAGAAGATCCCGTGGCCGAAAACAGAGGACGGCCGGTACGCGGAGCGATTTTTGCGGCCGATGCTGGAGCAGTCGGTGGAGGGCTTCATTCCGAATGTCCGGACGAGGCTCTATGTCGTCCAGGCGGGCAAGCAGGTGCTGCCGGTGACGCTGAACGAGGCGGAATACGGCAACTCCTATGTCTGCTCGCCCTATACGCATTATGTCAGCTACGCCCGGCAGGAGCTGCATCTGATCCGCTCCCGCGCGGCCCGCGTGCTGCTCTCCGGGCTGCTGACGGTGATGGGCGGTCTGCTGAAGGCGAGCCGCTTCAACCGGACGGCGCATATCAACAATTGGATGGTGTCCACCAACCTGTACCCGTCCTGCTCTCCCGATCAGCTGAAGGCCGTCGCGCAGACGCTGAAGCAGCGTTTCCCGGATTACGGCCTCGTGCTGCGCTCCTTGAACCGCACGAACCACGGGGAACTGCTGGACGCGCTCGTCCAGGAGGGCTTCCGGCTTGTTCCGAGCCGCCAGATCTATTTCCTGGAGCCGTCGAACCCGGCTGCGATGAACGCCAAGGCCCGCTGGCTGGTGAAGCGCGATTACGCTCTGCTGGCATCGAGCGGCTACGAGGTCATGGATCACGACGAGCTGAAGAGCGCAGATATGCCGCGGCTTGCTGAACTGTACCGAATGCTGTATCTGGAGAAATACTCGTACGACAATCCCCAATTCGGGGAAGCGTTTCTCGAGCTGGCAAGAACGGAGAAGCTGCTCCGCTTCCAGGCGCTGCGGAGCCGGAAGACGGGGCGGATCGACGGGGTCATGGGGTATTTCTGCCGCAATGGGATCATGACGACGCTGTATTCGGCTATGACACCTCGCTGCCGCAGGAGCTTGGGCTGTACCGGATGCTGTCCGCGGTCCTGATCCGGACGGCCGGCTCGAGCGGGCATCTGCTGCATGAGAGCTCCGGGGCCGCTCAGTTCAAGCGCAATCGCGGCGCTGTCTCCGACATCGAGTACAGCGCCGTGTATGATGCCCATCTGCCCTGGCACCGGAGGGCCGGCTGGTCGTTCCTGCATCTTGTGCTGAACCGAATCGGGATCCCGCTGCTGCGGAAATACAAGCTCTGATTGGCCGGGGCGGAGAGGAGAGAGGGATGAAGCAAGGGGATAGAATCGCCCTGATTACGGGGGCATCGAGCGGGTTCGGGCTGCTCACGTCCGTCGAATTGGCCAGGCGAGGATTTAAGGTCATCGCGACGATGCGGAATCCCGGCAAGAGCGGGACGCTGCTCGCAGAGGCTGAACGCGCAGCGGTGCAGGACCGTCTGGAGACGATCCGCCTGGACGTCACGGAACCGGCTGCGATCCGGGAGGCTGTTGCGGATGTCATGCGCAGGCATGGGAGAATCGACGTCCTGGTCAACAACGCGGGCTACGCGGCGGGAGGCTTCGTCGAGGAGGTGCCGATGGCGGCCTGGCGGGAGCAGATGGAAACCAATGTGTTCGGCCTGATCGCCGTCACGCAAGCGGTGCTGCCGCATATGCGCGGGCAGGGCTGCGGGCATATCGTCAATATCAGCAGCGTAAGCGGCCTGATCGCCCTTCCCGGCTACGCGCCCTATAGTACGTCCAAGTTCGCCGTGGAGGGCTTCAGCGAGGCGCTGAGATTGGAGATGAAGCCTTTCGGCATCGATGTCTCGCTGGTGGAGCCGGGAGCTTACCGGACAGAGATCTGGAAGAAGGGCTTCCATGCGGTCCATGTCTCCGACGCCTCTCCATATCGAGGGATGCTGGACAGGATTCTGGCTTATTCGCGCAAAACTTCCGATAACGCGCCGGATCCTGCCGCAGTCGCCCGGCTTGTCGCATCGATCGCCGGCACGGCCAAGCCCCGGATGCGCTACCTGTCCGGGCGCGGCATGAGGCTCTCTGTCTGGGGCCGCGCCCTGCTGCCCTGGCGCTGGTATGAAGCGCTGCTGCTGCGGATGCTGAAGTGACGGCTCATCCTCCGGAATCCTTGGAGCGCGATCCGATCAAATATCCGATGATGGTCGATTCGACCGGAAGGACGACGAGCGTCCACATCTCCTTCAGCCCGAAGTCGGCGGACCGGTAGGAAGCGGGCGTCAGCGTATACACGAGGGCGATGAGCAGGACGCTCAGCGCGATCGTGCCCACGATATAGAGGCGGACATTTTCGCCGGAGCCGAAAAATTTTCCGAGGAAGCCGAGCTCGGCTTTTCTTTTGTCGCTCTCCGCGTTGGCGGCGATGATTTTGCTGGCGACCTTGGGATCCTGGATCTCGAGCTTATTCATCTCCCGGACCTCCCTTGCCGGAGTAGAACGTGAAGGCCAGCGCCCAGGCCGACAAGTCGTAGTGGATCGTCACCTCGTAGCGCAGAGACAGGCTGCGGCTGTCCAGTACGCCCAGATGGATCAGATCCTCATTGCCGGTCGGCTTGCCTCGCGGATAGTTGATGCAGGCGATCCGGACTTCGTTGTAGCGGATCAGCCGGATATCCGTCGCGATGTCGTCCCGCTGCGGGTCGTGCTCGATGCAGAAATGGAACGTCAGAGGGTCCTTTTCTTCCGACAGCGTTATTTCAATCGGGCTCATGCCGTAGGCGGATACGCGGCCGTAATAGACGGCCTCCATTCCCCCGGATGTAATTTTCATCGTCATCCCTCCGATAGCGGTCTCGTACAAGCATCCTCGTTCTAGTGTACGATCGAGGCGGCGGGGACATGACTGCCGAAGGAGCCGGTGACTGGCAAGAGTCCATGACCGGACAAGAGCCTGCTTCTTCCGCCCTTAAACAGCGGTCGTGTTGGGATCAGCTTCACTTCCGGGCACGGCATGCCAAAAAAGGCAGGAAGGACCGAGGTCCTTCCTGCCTTTTTCGTTCCTGCGGGCGTCTTACGCTTTGTTCGAAGAACCGAACTCGCGCATTTTGCCGATGACCGTCGCTTTGATCGCGTCGCGTCCTGGTGCCAGGAATTTGCGCGGATCGTAGACTTCATGGTCAGCCGTCACGATTTCACGGACTTTTTTCGTGAAGGAGATTTGGTTCTCCGTGTTCACGTTGATCTTGGCCGTTCCGAGGGAGATGGATTTCTTGATGTCGTTCGTAGGGATGCCCGTGCCGCCGTGCAGTACGAGCGGAAGCTTGATCGTCTCGCGGATCTCGGCCATTTCCTTGAAGCCGAGGTTAGGCTCCCCTTTGTAAGGGCCGTGGACGGAGCCCAGAGCAGGAGCCAGGCAGTCGATGCCTGTCAGCTTGACCAGCTCGAAGCATTCTTTAGGATCTGCGTAGATAACGCCGTCAGCAACGACGTCGTCTTCCTGGCCGCCGACCGTGCCGAGCTCGGCTTCAACGGAAACGCCTTTGCTGTGCGCGTATTCAACGACTTTCTTCGTCGTCTCGACGTTCTCGTCGAACGGATGGTGGGAAGCGTCGATCATGACGGAAGTGAAGCCGGCATCGATGGCTTCTTTACATTTGTCGAAGCTGGAGCCGTGGTCGAGGTGGATGGCAACCGGAACCGTGATTTTCATTTCGTCGATCAGAGCGCCGACGATGGCGGTAACGACTTTGAAGCCGCCCATGTAGCGGGCCGCGCCTTCGGATACGCCGAGAATGACCGGGGATTGCTCTTCCTGTGCCGCAGCGAGGATCGCCTGCGTCCACTCCAGGTTGTTGATGTTGTACTGGCCGACGGCGTAGCCCTCGGCAAGCGCTTTGTTCAGCATGTCCTTCATGGAAACGAGTGCCATTGTAACTCCTCCTAGTGTCCTGTTTCTGTAGATGGTTTCTCCTCATTGGAGCCCGAGGGCAAAATGAGAATGGCAAGGCTAATGGACCAGCCAATGCTTGTCTACAGCTATTTTAACATAAATGCAGGGCCGTGAACCTGGAATTTATGAGCCAGCCGGCGCTTCAACGCTGACATCGTCGAGTTAGGTTCTGTGAACGCCGGTTGGACCGGGAATCTCCGGCGCAAGTCCAAGGATTAAATTTCCACCGCAAGGCCTCCTTTATTCGCACCAAAGGAAAAAGCCGAAGTATACGGTACACGACCTTCTGACCGATGAAAATAGCGCATTGTTTGGCAGGGAGACCACCGTATGCCGGCTGCTTTTCATGCCTTGACAGAAATATAACTGAAAGGTAATGTATAAGCCATGAATGAGGACAAGCTGTTTGAAGTGCTCGCCGAGCCCCAGCGCAGAAAAATTCTCGACTCCCTGCGCGTCCGGGAGCGCTCTGTCGGAGAGCTGGTTGCTTTATCGTCGCTAAGTCAGCCCGGAATCTCCAAGCATTTGCGGATATTGCGCGAAGCAGAGCTCGTCTCGGTAAGAAAAGAAGGGCAAAGCCATTGGTATCGATTGAACGTGGAGCCATTGAAGGAGCTGGATCATTGGTTCGAGCCTTATCGGCGGTTCTGGTCGGACAAGCTGGACGCACTGGAGAAGCATATGGACGAAGAGGACCGCTAGAACGGCCCGCGTGAAACCAGGGATCCCGGGGCAGCGGCCCTGATTCCCAAGGAGGAGGTCCAATCATGTTGGCGTCATTAACCCCTGTAGCGGATGGCTACGAAGCCCGCTTCGAGCGGCGCCTGAAGCACACGGCAGAGAAAGTCTGGTCGTCGCTCACCGTCAACGACAAGCTGGCGGAATGGTTCCCGGAGCTGCGGGTGGAAGAGCTTCGCGAAGGCGGAAGCATCCGGTTCGACATGCAGGACGGCACGTTCAAGGAGCTCGAAATTCTCGAGCTTCGGGAGCATTCCGTCCTTGAATACGCTTGGGGCGAGGACCGGGTCCGTTTCGAATTGTATCCGGAACCCGGCGGATGCCGCTTCGTCTTGATCGAGACCATCCGCGAGATGACCGGCCATACACCCAAGGATCTGGCCGGCTGGCATGTCTGTCTCGATGTCATCGCCGCCCTGCTGGACGGGAGAAAGATAGTCCGCATGGAGGAGTGGGAGCTGGCTTACGAGGACTACAAGCAGTTGTTGAGGACCTTTTAAACCCGCAGGCACCCTTTCTGCGTGAATGAATCCATATGATGTGGCGGCTTGTCGTCTGCATACTGTACGGCATAAAGGCAAAGAAACCCTGCTCATTCGTTGAGCAGGTTTTTTTTTTTGGCCATTTACAAGAGTCATAGGCAAGGTGTGGAGGGCTGCCGGCCGCCGCTGCGGCAAGCAGCTTGGCCGGTCCTGCCCGACTTTACAGGTTGGCAAAGTTAGTTTGAATGCAACTGACAATTGCGCCGATAACCTGCCCTTTGAACGCATCGGGAACAGATTCGCCGGATACGTTGTGGTAGGTATACAGGTTGGCATCCGTATCGAGAGTGAATCCGAGCGAAAGCAGGGCATGTACAAGTTCAGGAGGAAGCTGGTCTGTTCCGAGCTTGTCCACGTAATAGGCTGTCGGACCCACATAAAGATCGACGTCGCCTTTGCTCGATTTAATGATCAGCACGTCGTTTTGGTTGTTCAGCTCCCATTGGCCCTTCGAGTAAACCGACAATCTCGAGCGCTCAAGCCCGCTTAGGCCGTCAATATTTACCCCGAAGATGTAATTGATTATCCGGCGGCTGTCCGAACCTGGAATCGTTTCTCCATGGGCGGATAGAAAATGGTCCATGACGTCATTCTTTTTCAGACTCATGATCGCAGAGTCCCGGCTCCTGTCATCCGAAGCCAGGCCGAGATAGGTTCGCACACCGGCCATGATCTCGGAGTTGTAGCTCGCAAGCAGGTTGCCTTCATCGTTTTGAGACATGAGATCGAGGTCGAACCCGAAAACCTTGCCTACCGTGTCTCGGATGACTTGGCCCCGCGCTGGATTCCCGAGCGACTCCAGGAAGATGTCCATGACACGGACTTGCGCCAAAGTATTGATCTGGCTGTCCATCTCATCCGAGTTTTCATCTGCGCCCAGGGATGCGCGAACAGCCTTCATGACCTCGATTGGATATTTTGTATTCTGCGGATTTATTACAGCATCGGCCATTGAGAAACTACCTCCGATTGAATGGTTTCGACTTACAGAACTTGGCTGCTGCCATATCCTACAATAGCACAGGAACGACAACGGAATAAATGGAAGAACAGGAAAATCCCAATCGTACGATGGCTGCAAAACAGGGCACGCAATGGACTTCGTCGGCCTTTTTTTTGGCGCTCGCAGGGAAGAACGACACCGCAGCGAGGCCATGAAGCTGCGCACGATAGAGGCTGTGTCCTACGGCGATTCCTTCCTGGCTCAAGCCAATTCAAATTTTTATTGGCAGCGTTTTCAATTTAAATTTTAGGATTATTCAAAATATATAGCGAAGAAATCATATGTAATTGAGCAATCTGTGATTATAATGGTGTAACGAAATGCTTACTGACAGAATATAGCTTGAAAATGAAGGTTATTTCCTTGCTGTATCAAATATTGAAAGGAAGTTATTCATTGTTTGAGACCTTGCTCTTGAATTTTTTATTTTTATTAGTTCCGGTTTTGACTTTTTTTAATCTTTTTTGAAAATAAAACCCATCCCTATTCCAACAATATCCTTGTTGTTCTATCGGCCATTACGATGATTCTTTGTATCATCAAGCCAATAAAGCTAGATATTGGATTTATATTTGATTTGAGATATATTCCATTCATCATCGTGGCCTTGTTTGGAGGCCGCAAGAGTGTATTCCCGCTGTATATCATCTTGAATGCATGCCGGTTCTATGTTGGAGGGCCAGGGATGCTCGAATCGTTCCTGTTCTCTACCGGGGCCTTCATCCTGATTCCTGTCTACAGCAAGACGTTCTTGAAATTGGATTCCCGTGGCCGCGTTGTCGCGGCAGCCGCTATCGCTTTTCTGACGATGGGATGTTACCTCGCGACTCTGAGCCTGATTTTAGGCGTATCCGATCGGCAATTCCAGACCCTCGCCTGGAATGCTTTGACGACTTATGTTGGAGTGATAAGCGTAATCATGATTCTGATCGAGAAGATTCTGATCAACTTCAAAAACAGGGAGCGGATCCTCCAGTCGGAAAGGTTGAAGGTCGTCAGCCAGCTGGCGGCAAGCGTCTCGCATGAGATCCGGAACCCGCTCACCGTAACGAGCGGATTCCTGCAAATGCTGCAGAAATCGGCGACGATTACGCCGGAAGAGAAAAAATTCGTGGACCTGTCTTTGCAGGAGCTCAACCGGGCCGAGAAGATCGTCAGCGATTATCTGTCGTTCGCCAAGCCGCAGTCGGAAAACTTGGTCTACTCCAACATGATCGATGAGCTGGAATATACCAAAAATGTCATCATGCCCTATGCATCCATCCATGCCGTAGAGGTGAAATTCAGCTTCAGCAACAGCCTCCGAATCCGATATGACCGGAATCAGATCCAGCAATGCCTGATCAATATCTACAAAAACGGAATTGAAGCGATGAAGGAGACGGGAGGCGGCATCCTCTCCATCGATGTCGCCGAGAGAAAGCAGCATATCGTCATCAGCATCCGGGATACGGGAATCGGAATGACCAAGGAGGAGATATCCCGCCTGGGCAAGCCGTATTATTCCACGAAGGCGGAAGGGACCGGCCTTGGCATGCTCATGGTCTACAGCACGATCGACAAAGTGAAGGGCGTCATCGAAGTCGAGAGCGAAAAGGGCATCGGCACGACCTTCCTGATCACCATACCTGTGAGCGACCGGTGAAAGCTGCTGCTGCCGCAGCTTCTTTCACCGGTCCTCTGCTCAGGTCAGGCTTTTTTCTTGGCGTAGGCGGCATAGTTGTCGGTAACCGCAACGGGAAGGCTTTTGGCCAGATAGTACCGGTCATTGACCTTCCAGGTGTGGGTGCTCTTGTTTTTTCGGCGGATGTACACGTAATTGTAGGGTGAGGATGCATAGACGGTGCAGCCTCTTTTTGTGCATTTTCTTAAAAACCGGACATCCTCGCCCAAGGAGATATCGTCGAAGCGCGCGTGTTTCAGCACGCTCCTCCGGAACAAGATCGTTCCGCCCTGCACAAAATCGACGAATTTATGCTGCTCCTCGGGGGAGCGGACGACGAGCCGCTTGCTCCCTTCCAAATAGACGAGGCAGGCATGCTTGCCGATGACGGAGCTTCCTTTGGAGGCAAGCGTCTTGACCTGCTCCCGAAGATAATAAGGCGAATAATAATCATCGTGGTCAAACTTGGCGATCAGAGGATGCCTGGCCCGCGAGATGCCGCAGTTCAAGCATTGGCCCAGCGATATTCTCTCGGGCACAGAGTAGACGCGGACATGGCGGTGAGCGGAGGCTATGCGCCGGATGGCCTTCAGATCGGCCTTGTCCTTGTTGACGATGAGGATCAATTCCTTGTTCGGATAGAGCTGTCGTTTATAATTGCTCAGAATGTTCGGAATGAATTCGGGCCTGTTCGTGCAGGCCACGATCGATACTCCAGGTTTGGCCAAGTGTCGCCCCTCCATTTCGATTCAGGTCCATTCATTCTATGAAAGGCGTGGGGAAGGCGCTTGGCCAAATACCTATCGAATAAATGGAAACATATTCCTTCTTGGCGCGTCTATAGTGAAGTTCCTAACCTGATCCTATAAGGAGAATCCGACATGAAGAAAGCAGCCTCGGTTCTACTGGCGTCAAGTCTCTGTCTGAGCCTTCTGGCCCCTCTGGCGAATGCGGCGGAAGCTGCCAAACCATTGCCCGAAGCGTTCGGGAATATGATTGTCTTTCCCTATGACTATCAGAACAAAGCATTCATCCGTGGACAGAAGACGGACGTCTACACCGATTTCAAGCTGGCTCAGAGAAATGGGCGCGTCCTGGTGCCGATCCGCCTGATGAGCTATCTTGCGACTCAGGCAGACCTCCAGCAGGGCTGGGAAGCCAATTGGCAGCAGCAGAAGCCGAATGAGGTCGTTCTCCACAGCAGCAAGCTCAAACGAACGGTCAAGTTCACCGTCAACAGCACCTCGATGACTGTGAATGGCGAAGTCCGCGTCATGGATGCGGCGCCGGAGAAGGTGAGCGGACAGATCATGCTGCCGCTCCGAAGCGCGGCGGAAGCGATCGGCAAGCAGATCGATTGGCATGACGGCCTTATTCTCATCGGAGACAATGCCGTGGATTGGAAGGCCGCCGGTACGGAGGCGGTCAAGAACAAGGTCAAGGAACAGCTGGCCGACACCCGCAAGCCGATCAATTATGGCGACACGGTTCCCCTCGCCCGGCATGGCAATACCTCGTATTCCTTCAAGCGCATTTATACCGGAAGCGGAGCCGTGGAGAAGCTGTACCGCAAAACAGACGGTCAGAAAGAGGCGGCCATTGAGCTGGCGGGAAGTCCGGTTTTCGATCAAGCGAAGGTCATCGGGCAAAAGCTGTATTATGTCACTACCGTTAACAAGCTGGCAGAGCTGCAAGCGTACGACCTTGCCTCGGGACAATCCGCCACCGTTGCCAAGCTGCTGTCCTGGAAGCCTGAGAATGGCTGGGTTGGCGGCATCGAGAGGATGGATAACGACCTGTACATCATCCTGCATACAGGAGACTTGACGGTGGGATCGGAGACGTTATACCGGGTGGATAACGGGACCATCGCCAAGGTGGCCGACGCCCGCAGCATCGTCCACTACGTCAAATCGGGAGAAGCTGTGTACCTGACCGACTCCGATCCGATGGCCAAGCCGGAAGGCAATCTAAGCCGGGTGGATCTGAAGACCGGCAAGAAGGAGCCGTTCGGGCAGCCGGGATATGCCTACCTCATCAACCGGACGACCAGCGGGCAAGGTCCCGGGTACTCGGACGTCGGCAGCATGTATGCTCGGGACGGCTATCTGTATGCGCTTGGCTACAAGACGAGCGACGGGGCGGATGAGAGCGCCGTGTACAGAATCAGCTTGGGAGATCAGACGCAGACCAAGCTGACGGGCCCGGCCGCTTCGTTCTGGATAGAAGGCAGCCGGATTTATTACGTCGAAGCCAAGACCGGGCATGTCATGTCCGCCGGGATGGACGGGAGCGGCGCCAAGACGCTGGTCAGCCGCAAGGCGGCACAGATCCAGTTCGCCTCTGGAGCCATCTATTACAAGGTCAATCCGGCCGACAGCGACTACGATCCCGGAGAGCTGTTCCGGTACGACCTTGCCTCCGGCAAGGAAACGAAGCTGACGGCTCAGCCCATAAGCTCGTACTATACAGGTGCGGCCGGCGTCTACTATTTGTCCGGCGGTTACGAGCCCGGCATCTATCGGGTCGATCCCGACGGCAGGCAGGTGCGGGTAGCCCCAGACAATATCGCCGGCGCTATTCTGACGGAGGAGGGCATGGTGTACTCGATGACCTACAAGGAAGGAATTTACGCGGTGAAATGAACGGCCGGCGTTTTGGCTGCCCGCGAGAGCTCCCATTCCTGTCCATGCGCGCACAGCAAGAAGAGAGGCCTCGGCCTCTCTTCTTTGTCCGTTTAAGCCGGAACTGCCGGTTGGCTTCTTGCGAGCTGTCCGGCAGCAGCGGCGGATAGGGAGAAGAACGCGGCCGTCATTCATTTGAGCCGGGGCATCCAGCGCGGGCTTGCTCTGTGGAGGAGCCCGTATGGACCGATATTTTATAAGTATCTAAAACCCGAGCTTCGCCGATCCGGATTTTCTGATGGGCTGAGGCGGTCCGATATCGTCGGCTGAAGAGAGGGAACGTGTTCCCTCTCTTTTTTGCCCTGCCATCCGTGGTATATTTTCTTTATCCATAGGCTGTCCGCAGTGGCAGACCCTGGGCGGGATTATCATTCTTGAACGAAGAAACGGAGCGGAGCATGGATAAAATCAGGTTGGCCGTCATCGGTCTGGGCGTAATGGGAAGGAATATGATTGTTCAGAAGGCTCCCGGGTTTCCGGAGGCTATCGAGCTGGCGGCGGTATGCGACCCGAACGCGGCTGCGATCGGCAACATCCTGGGCAGCGCAGGCGGGGTAAGGACTTATGCGGATTACCGCATCATGCTGGATGAGGGCGGCATCGATTTGCTGTACATCGCCGTCCCGCCGGCGATGCATCATGAGGTGGCGACAGCCGCTTTCGAGAAGAACATTCATGTGTTCTGCGAGAAGCCGCTTGCGAACAGCCTGGAGGAAGCCCGCGAAATGGCGGAGCTGGCGGCAGGATCGGAGCTCGTGAACGCCGTGCATTTCTCGTTCCCGCTCGATCCCCCGGTTCTCAAGCTCAAGCAGCTGCTGGAGGATGGCGCGGCCGGGACTGTGGAGAGAATCGAGCTGTTCCTGCAGTTCCCGCAGTGGCCGAGGGCCTGGCAGCAGAACGGATGGGTCGCGACCCGGGAGCAGGGCGGATTTCTGCTTGAAGTCGGCATTCATTGGATCCATATGATCCAGCAAATTTTCGGCCGAATCGCCCGGCTGAGCAGCGAGGTCTCCTATCCGGCCGACAGCGCCTTGTCCGAGAATAGGGCCGAAGCGACGCTGACCCTGGAGAGCGGGATTCCGATCGCCCTAAGCGGAAGCACGGGCCTGCCCGGCGAGGAGCGGGTTTCCATGGTTGTGCATGGTTCCAAAGGCGTCATCGCCTTGGAAAACTGGCAGCATCTGTACAGCGGGGTTTCCGTCGACAGCCTTCAGGAAGTCGATACCGACGACGGGATTGCAAGCCCGCTCCCGATGCTGAAGCAGGTCATCGCGGCGCTGAGAGGCGAAGATGCGCTCGTCTATGATTTCGCGGACGGCTACAACGCCCAGGTCGTGCTGGAAGCGCTGCGCCAATCCGCCGGCTCGACCGTCGAGCTGGGCCCGCTGTATATCGCCCGTCGATGAAAGTCGACCGCCTTCTGGCGATTACCGTTCTGCTGCTGAGCCGCAAACGGGTGAGCGCCAGAGAGATGGCGGAGCGGTTCGAGGTGTCGGCCAAGACGAATTCGAACCGTATGATTCGCTTGAAAGCCCGGGGGACATGGAAGCGCGCATCCACAACGCCATAAGGTGAAAAAAGCAGGCTGCAGCAAGCGCCAAAAAAAGAAGCCTTCGAGGGGCTTCCTTTTTTTTTGTCGCTTATATAGGCTCGGCAAGATCAAAGGCTCGGCGTGTCTCTGTTGATGCTTGGATCCGGTCCCGGCTGCGCTTCCGCCAGCCCGGCCTGCTCCGCCGGCCGGTTTTCCTGCTCAACGGTCCTGGCTGCGGCCTGCTGTTTCTTGCCCCGCATCCAGCGCCAGGCTCCCGCGAGCGCGGCGATCAGGATGACGCCGAATTTCTTGATGCCGACCACGAGGAGCGCAAGCAGGCCGACCTTTTTGGCCACCGCGAGGCTTGCGCCGCCGACGACCAGAGCTGCCAGGCCGTAGTTGGATTTTTTGTCCTTCCCCTCCACGTAATTCTCGTAGCGCTTGCCTTCCTGGATCGTGAACACGCTGAGCACCTCCGCCTCCATCTGCTCCCGTGCCGCAGCAAGATGCTCCGGATCGGAAACAAGAACAGCCGAAATATAGCCTTCGCGCGTCAGCAAGCGGACGTTGTCGTTGATGATCGTCTCCTGGTCGTTGTCATGCGCCCTCAGAGTCCAGGTCAGGTTATGCAGCTTCTCGTCGTAATGGGGCTCGTTCTCCCAGCCGTCGACGAACAGCCAATCGGCTTCGCCGCGCTCCTTGTTCGCTTCTTCGGTCCCTTCCTTGTAGCTCTTGAGAAGCTCCTTGGCATCGATGCTGTTCTTGTCCTCATCCGAGATGTGCCCGACATCGTCGTAATCGAAGAAGACGGCCCAGCTGTCGTTATCCGCCGGAAAGACCGAGCCGATCTCGCTGCCGTTCGGAACGCCCCCGTTGCTCTTCTGGAAGGCCCGCGTGTCATCCGCATTCAGCATGACGTATCCGCTGCCAAGCTTCAGCTGAGCAAGGCCGTCTCCGAGCTCGACCTGCTGGCCGCTGCCCTCGATCCAGTTCAGCTCTCCCTCTGCGGAAGCCACTGCCGGCACCGTCAAGGACAAGGCCAGAGCCAAAGGCAACATCCATTTCTTCATGCTTGATGCCTTTCCGTTCATTCCATCTGCACGCCCCTTATTTACTTACCTTGAAACAGTTTAGTAGAACATTAATAAGAATTAAAGGAATATGGGGAAATCAAATCAAAATTTCCAAAATAGAAGGAAAACGTAAATCGACATCGGGATAATTTTATTCGGAGAATAAGAGGAGACCATAGGAGATTTTCCGTACCCTAACGAATGGCTATATCGAAATAGTCCCTTGCTTTCCTATTTGCTGCCTCGTAAGCTTAGGCTAAAATCCGAAGGGTGCTGACCTGCGTGCCGAATTCCTTTCTCTAGGCTGTTGTGGCATGAATACATCAGACCGGGAGATGAATACAAGTGAATGAAATCTTATGTGCGATGCGCCTGGAAACGGAGCGTCTGATCATCCGTCCCTACAAGGAAAGCGACCTGCTGGAGTCCTACGAGCTGATGCAGGATGCGGAGCTGCTGACGTACATGCATATGGACGTATTGCCCATGGAGCCGTACGAAGAGCTGTTCCAATGGCTGCTGGCCAGTTACGGGGATCGGTTCGAAGGGCCTTTCAAATACTCGTTCCCCATCATCGCCAAGTCGTCCGGCGAAATGGTCGGCTGGTGCGGAATCGGGGAGCTTGATTTCAGCCGCCCGGACAAGGAGCTGTACTGCCTGATCCGCCGCAGCGACTGGGGCCGGGGATATGCGGGCGAAGCGGCTGCCGCGCTGGCGGCCTATGGATTCGACACGATCGGGCTGGACCGGCTGCATGCCAAGGCCGATCCCCGCAACGCCGCGTCGCTCCGGGTGCTCGAGAAGCTCGGCTTCTCCTTCAGCCATATTCTCGAAGGACTGGACGGCGATGACGGGAACTGCAATGGAGAGAGAATGCATGTGCTTTCGAAGGAAAGCTTCCAGGGTCGCCGTCAATAGCCACGCAAGGAGCTCTTCCCTATAGGGGGGAAGGGCTCTTTTGCTTGTTCCGTCCAGACCGTTGTCACAATAATGGCTTTATAGGTCATCAATGTAGTGGCCTGCCTAGGCCCGGCTGGCTACAATGGGGGTGAAAGCGCGCCTGACCGCCATGCATTCCGAACGAGAAGGAGGGCTAAGCAAGTTCCGCTTCAGACTAAAATCATACGGAGGTATGAATAACATGAGACCGAATGCAAAAACGGGCAAATTCCTGGCTCTGTTCCTGGCGTTGTCCTTGATGATTCTGCAAATTCCTTTTGCGCCTGGCGCTTCAGCAGCTCCGCAAATATATGAAGCCGAGTCTGCCGCGCTGGCCGGCGGCGCCGTGAAGGCGACCGATCATACCGGTTATACAGGCACGGGCTTTGTCGGAGGATTGACCGACGCCAATAAAGGCAAAGCTTCCATTACTTTTACTGTAAGCGCTTCATCCGCAGGCAGCTACACGACGGTTCTCCGTTATGCCAACGGCTCCGGCGGCAACCAAACGCTGAGCCTGTATGTGAACGGGTCTAAGATCAAGCAAATCTCGCTTGCCGGGACGGCGGACTGGAATACTTGGTCGACCCAGACCGAAACCGTCTCGCTGAACTCGGGAAGCAATACGATCGCTTATAAATTCGACGCGGCAGATACGGGCAACGTCAATATCGACAGCATCGCCGTCGATGCTTCCCCGGGCGCCAATCTGGCGCTGAACAAAGCCGCGACGGCCAACAATGCGTTCTCGGGCTTCCCGGCATCCAATGCTACGGACGGCAATGCCTCCAGCTATTATGAAGGAGCGGCGAATTCCTATCCGAACACGTTGACCGTGGATCTGGGCAGCGCGCAAAGCATCGGCAAGGTTGTGCTCAAGCTTCCTCCTTCCTGGGGGGCGAGGACCGAGACGCTCTCCGTGCAGGGCAGCTCCGACAACTCCTCCTATGTCACGCTTGCGGCGTCGAAGGCGTATGCCTTCGACCCGTCATCGTCCAACACGGCAACGATCACCTTCACGGCAGTCTCGGCCCGCTATGTGCGGGTGAACGTGACGGCCAATACCGGCTCGACCGGAGGCCAGCTGAGCGAAGTCGAAGTGTACGGATCCGGCTCGGCGACGCCGACGCCAACCGCTACGCCGACAGCGACGCCAACTCCAACGCCAACCCCGACACCAACAAAGACGCCAACGCCGACGCCGACACCGGCCGGAACGTATGAAGCCGAAACGGCGACGCTGTCCGGAGGAGCGGCTGTGGCGAGCGATCACACGGGCTACAGCGGCACCGGCTTTGTCGGAGGCTTCACCGATGCCAACAAAGGCAATGCATCGGCAAGGTTCAACGTGAGCGCGGCGACCGCGGGCAATTACACCGTTGCGCTGCGTTACGCCAACGGCTCGACGGCTGTCCAGTCCTTGAGCATCTACGTGAACGGAGCCAAGGCTGCCCAGACTTCCCTTGCCGCGACGGCGAACTGGGACACCTGGGCCTCCAAGACCGATACGGTCGCCTTGAACGCCGGCAGCAATACGATCATGTACAAATACGATGCGACCGATACCGGGAACGTGAACCTGGACAAGATCGACATCGCCTATGTCGTGCCGACGCCGACGCCGGTGCCGACACCGACGCCGTCCCCGGGCTCCTATGGAGCTTCGATGCCGTACGATGCTTATGAAGCGGAAAGCGCGTCCTACACGGGCACGATCGTCGGACCTTCGACTGCCTTCGGCGATCTCGCCTCCGAAGCTTCGGGCAGGAAAGCCGTCAAGCTGACCGCTGCCGGCCAGTACGTGCAGTTCACGCTGAACAAAGCCGCCCAAGGCTTGACGATCCGCTACTCCATCCCGGACAACGCGGCCGGAACGGGCATCGATTCCGCGATCAGCCTGTATGCCGGCGGAACGCTGATCAAGGACGTCGGCCTGACATCCAAGTACAGCTGGATCTATGGAGCCTACGGCACGGAAGGCGGGGAGATCCGCTGGTCCAACAATCCGAATGCGACTCCAAACACCCCGCATCACATGTATGACGAGGTATCCGTCCAGCTGGACAAATCGTATCCGGCCGGCACGGTCATCAAGCTGCAGCGCAACGCCTCCAACCTGAACTTCGCCGCGACGGCGAACGTGACGGTCGACCTGATTGAGACGGAAGCGATTCCGGCCGCCTTGTCGATGCCTGCGGGTTATGTGTCCATCACGAGCTACGGCGCGGCGGCGAACGACGGAGCCGACGATACGACGGCCATCAACAACGCCATCAATGCGGTCAAAAACTCGGGCGGAACCTACAAAGGCGTCTGGATTCCGGCGGGAACCTTCACGCTCAACAACGGGACCAAGGGAGCCGGCTACAACGGAACCGGCACAAGGCTGTACCTGGACAGCGGCGTATCGATGAAGGGCGCCGGCGTCTGGTATTCCACCCTATCCGGCAGCTATGCGGGCATCTACCTGCGGGGCGGCAACGTCACGCTGTCGGACTTCAAGCTCAGCGCGAACGACTTCATCCGCGACGACTACAACGGCGTGACGGGCGTGGAGGGCAACGGAACGAACTCGACGATCTCCAATCTGTGGATCGAGCATGCCAAGGTCGGAGTCTGGCTGACGAACCAGACCAATGCCGCCACGATCACGAATTCACGGATCCGCCAAGTATGGGCGGACGGCATCAACCTGCATTACGGCACGAGCAATACGACCGTAAGCAACAACTCGATCCGCAATAGCGGCGACGACGGCATGGCGATGTGGTCGGACACCTATCTGGATACGAACAACACGTTCAGCTACAACACGGTCCAGATTCCGACGCTGGCGAACAACATCGCGATCTACGGCGGCAAGGACAACAAGGTCATCGGCAATCTGGTGACGGATACCGTCGTGAACGGCTCCGGCATCTCCTTCGGCACGAACTTCAACCCTCCGTCCATGACGGGCACGCTGACGGTCCAGAACAACATGCTGCTGAGAGCGGGCTCCTACCATAAGGACTACGGCTATCAGATCGGCGCGATCTGGGCTTACTGGGTCGGCAACAGCGGCAAAGCCCAAAACCTGACGGTCACCGTATCGGGCAATACGATTCAGGACAGCGTCTACTCCGGCGTCTTCATCGAAGAGCCGGCTCCGGGCGTATCCGTGACGTACGCTTCCAATACGATTACGAATGCAGGCACTTACGGCTTCTATGTGAGGGGCTCGGCGACCGGCGCGTCCACCTTTACGAACAATACGGTGAACGGAGCTCCTTCCGGCAAGTTCCTCAACACTTCCTCCAGCTTCACGGTATCCGGTTCCGGCAACAACTGGTAAAGATCTACCAAGACCCCTCTCCATTCCGGAGAAGGGGTCTTTTTTTCGGCGGTCGGCAATCGCAACAAGCAGACGTTCCCGATTGACAAGCCTTCTATCTGCCTCTATAGTTTAAAGGGTGATACTGATAATCATTATCAAAAGATTGGACAAAAAGGGGTATTTCAATGAAAAAGTGGATGTTCATATCCGTCCTTTTGCTGCTGACGGTGGCGCTGGCCTCCTGCGGCAGCAAAAATAACGGCAGCAACGGCAATACGGCTGCGAACAGCGGCGGCACGCCTGCTGCCTCCGAAGCTCCCGCCGCGTCTCCGGCTCCATCGCCTGCGTCCGACGAGGCTTCCGGGACAATCACCTACGAGTCCGAGACCGGTCCGGTGGAGGTTCCGGCCAATCCGCAGCACATCGTCGGCTTGACGAACGCGCCGAACATCCTTGCCATGGACGGCAAGCTGGTGGGCGTCGATGAATGGACGGGGAAAGACCCGCTGTTCAAGGACAAGCTGCAGGGAGTCGCCGTCGTATCCGAGGACAGCCTCGAGCAGATCATCGAGCTGAAGCCGGATCTCATCGTGGCCGGCGCGCAGACGAAAAACATCGACAAGCTCAAGGAAATCGCGCCTACGGTCGTCTACACCTGGGGCAAGCTGGATTACCTGAACCAGCAGCTGGAGATCGGCAAGCTCCTGAACAAGGAGAAGGAAGCCCAGGAGTGGATCGACAGCTTCAAGACGCGCGCCGCCGAGGCCGGCAAGGAAATCAAGGCCAAGATCGGCGGGAACGCGACGGTATCGGTGCTTGAATACGACGCCAAGAGCTTCTATGTCTTCGGCAACAACTGGGCCCGCGGGACGGAGATTCTGTACCAGGCGATGGGACTCGGCATGCCTGAATCGGTCCAGAAAGACGCCCTTGGTCCCGGCTACTATACCCTTTCGAGCGAAAAGGTGCCGGATTATGCGGGCGATTGGATCGTCCTCAGCCAGATGGCTGGAGTCGAAAACCCGATTTTCGAAACCAAGACGTGGAAGAGCATTCCGGCGGTCGAAAAAAACCGGGTCATCACGATCAAGACGGAAGAGTCCAGCTACAGCGATCCGATCACCTTGGATCATCTGCTGGCCATTTTCAAGGAAGGCTTTTTGAAATAAAGCCTGAACGGATGAAAAAGAGCGAGCCTCCAACCATCGCCGATGGTTGGAGGCTCGCTCTTTGCTTTTTTTTAAGGAAGGATATTGCCTGCTGCGCGGAAGATGGCGTACCATTCCTCGCGCGTGAGAGCGATGTCGGCGGCCTTGACGCAGTCCTGCAGACGCTCGATGTTCATCGTGCCGATGACCGGCTGCATGCGGGCCGGATGGCGCAGAATCCAGGCGACGGCGATCGTCGTGTTGCTGACGCCGTACTTCGCCGCGACCTCGTCGATCTGCTTGTTCAGCTCGGGGAACTTGTCGCTGCCGAGGAAGACGCCTTCGAAGAATCCGTACTGGAACGGCGACCAAGGCTGGATCGTGATGTCATGCAGACGGCAGAAGTCGAGGATGCTGCCGTCGCGGTTCACGGCCGAAGCGTTCTCCATGTTGACGTTGAAGCCCTGGGAGATCATCGTGGCGTTCGTGATGCTCAGCTGCAGCTGGTTGGCTACGATCGGCTGCTTTACATATTTCTGCAGCAGCTGGATCTGCATCGGATTCTGGTTGGAGACGCCGAAGTGGCGGACCTTGCCGGAGCTCTCCAGCAGGTTGAACGCCTCTGCGACCTCTTCCGGCTCGACGAGCGTATCCGGACGGTGGAGCAGCAGCGTGTCCAGGTAATCGGTCTTCAGGCGCTTCAGGATGGCGTCGACGGAATTCAGGATATGCTCCTTGGAGAAGTCGAACATGCCGGGACGGATGCCGCATTTGGACTGCAGGATGAGGTTCTCGCGCACGCTCGGCGTCATATGGACGGCTTCCGCGAAGATTTCCTCGCAGTCGCCTCCGCCGTAAATGTCCGCATGCTCGAAGAAATTGGCGCCGAGCTCAAGCGCCGTCTGGACGAAGCGCTCAGCCTCGGGCTTGTCCAGCGAGTTGATGCGCATGCAGCCGACGGCGACGACGGGAACTTCAAGACCGCTTGTTCCGAGTGGAATCGTTCTCATAGATATAAACCTCCTAAGTGGATGTATGTACGGATAAGGGCTAGCCAAAAATTACGATATGCTTCTATTGTGGCACATGCGGAATCCGCTTTCAACACGTGTTCACGGATAAGGACGAGAGCAAGGTGGATGAGGAGGAAGGCGTCTGCCGGCTTTGCCAATAAGGCGGCCATGAAGCGGCCATGAACAAGGCATCCCAGATGGCTCTGGAATGCCTTGTTTGCGGACCGTTATAGGGAAGATCAAAAGATTAGCTAAGAAGAAAAGGTTTCCAGCCGAGCCCGCGGATGGTTGAACGTCTTGATCCAGTTGCGCGCCGCCGTGAACATGATGATGATGCCGAGCACCAGCATGATGATGGACAGCACGGCGTTGAGCACGTTGTAGCCGGATGCGTCCGGGTTCAGGTAGACGTTTTTGACCATCCAGTAGCCCGCGTAGTTGACGGTGGCGAACAGGTAGGCGAGCGGGATGAGGCAGGTGAGCATATACCGCCGCTTGTCGGCCACCCGCAGGATGACCGTCGCTCCGATGATGAGGCCGATGGAGGCCATCAGCTGGTTGGAGACGCCGAACAGCGCCCATACCGAGCCGATGTCGCCCGAGAAGAGCAGATAGCCCCACATGAAGCAGGCGAGCGCGCTGGCGAATATCGTGCCGGGAATCCAGTCGACGCGCTTCAGCGGCTTGTACAGCTCGCCGAAGAAGTCCTGGATCAGATAGCGGGAGACGCGCGTGCCGGCATCGATCGCCGTCAGGATGAACACGGCTTCGAACATGATGACGAATTGGAAGAAATACGGAGCGAGATTCTCGAACCATGGAATCTTCGTGAAGATATACGTCATGCCGACGGCGAGCGTCACCGCGCCGCCTGTGCGGCCTTCCAGATCAAGGCCGATCTCCTGGCTCAATTCCGGCAGATGGACGGTGCTCATGCCCAGCGTCGCGAATACGTCAGGCTTGGAGTTGATGGCGAAATAGTCGCCTGGCTGCAGCGCCGTAGCCGCGATCAGCGCCATGATGGCGACGAGGCATTCGACGAGCATCGCGCCGAACGCGACCGGCTTGATGTCGCTCCAGCGGTTGATCATCTTCGGCGTCGTGCCGGAGCCGATGAACGCATGGAAGCCGGAGATCGCGCCGCAGGCGATCGTAATCGAGATGAACGGCCATACCGGCCCGGCGAGGATCGGTCCGCCGCCGCCGATGAATTCCGTCACGGCAGGGAACTGGATCGCCGGATTGATGATGAAGACGCCGACGATGAGGGCGATGAACACGCCGATCTTCATGAAGCTGCTCAGGTAGTCGCGAGGGGCGAGCAGCAGCCAGACCGGCAGGGCGGCGGCGAAGAAGGCGTAGATCGGCAGGATGACCGAGAGCGTGCTCGTATCGAACGTCAGCCAGTCGCCGACGATGGTGTCCTGGATGGAGGGGCCGGCGAAGACGCCGATCATGAGCAGGATGAAGCCGATCGTGGAGGCGAGCTTCAGGTTGCCGGTCTTCTTGTAGAAGAGGCCGACGCCCATGGCGATCGGAATCGTGATGGCGACGGCGAACGTGCCCCAAGGGTTGTTCTCCAGCGCATGCAGCACGACCATCGACAGGCCGGCCATCGTGATGGTGATGATGAAGAGCATCGCGAGGCCGGTGCAGAAGCCGGCGACCGGTCCGAGCTCCTGCTTGGCGACCTCGGAGAGCGACTGGCCGTTCCGGCGCATCGAGGCGAACAGGACGACGGCGTCATGCACCGCGCCGCCGACGACTGCGCCGATGAGCAGCCACAGCAGGCCCGGCAGGTAGCCGAACTGGGCGGCGAGGATCGGGCCGACGAGCGGTCCGGCAGCGGCGATGGCGGCGAAGTGATGGCCGAAGG
>NZ_CBRA020000126.1:0-28885 GCF_000469945.2 Paenibacillus sp. P22
GACGTGCTGTACATGATGATGTCAGACGTAAMGATAGTTGCACGTGCATCTATGAAGCAGGCCGCAGCCTGCTCTTCTGCGTGTGATTATTGCTGGGCGCTTGCTCCGCCGACGATTTCCGCGATTTCTTGGGTGATCGCAGCCTGACGCGCGCGGTTGTAAGAGAGCGTAAGCTCGCCGATGAGCTTCGTCGCATTCTTCGTCGCATTGCCCATTGCCGTCATCCGGGCGCCGAATTCGCTCGCCTTGCCTTCAAGAATCGCGCTGTACACGACCGTCTCGGCATACTTGGGCAGCAGAACGCTGAGCACGGATTCCGCATCCGGCTCGTACTCGTACTGCGCCGCGGAACCGGTGAACTCATCGGAGCTCAGCGGCAGCAGCTTCTTCATCGTCGGAATCTGGGAAATGGCATTGATGAAGCGGTTGTAGACGATATAGACCTCGTCATAACGGCCTTCCTCAAAGCCTTGAACGGCTTTGTAGGCGACCGGCTTGATATCGCCGTATTTCGGGGAATCGGAGATGCCCGTCACTTCCTCGGCGATGTTCATGCTGCGGCGTGTCAAGTAGGCGCTGCCCTTGCGGCCGACAACGAGAATTTCGTACTCGTCCTTGGACCGGTGTTTCTCGGCGATCGTATTGGACAGCTTGCGCAGTACGTTGATGTTGTAACCGCCAGCGAGTCCGCGGTCCGACGTCACGATCAGGTAAGCTGTGCGCTTCACCTCGCGAGACTGCAGCATAGGGTGACGAATGCTGCCTGCGCCGGCGGCGATGCTGGAGACGACTTCGCGGATCTTGTCCGTGTAAGGACGGGCCGACAATGCCGCCTCCTGCGCGCGGCGAAGCTTCGCCGCAGCGACCATTTCCATCGCTTTGGTGATCTGCTTCATATTCTGCTTGCTCTTGAGCGAGCGCTTGATCTCCCGCATGCCTTTTGCCATTAGTACTCACCACCTTACTTATCGGCCCCATGCCCATAATCAGGCACGGGGACCGGCATCATCGTTCCTTGCTATTAAACCGAACGGGAGAAGCCTTTCTTGAAGTCCTGGATGGCAGCTACAAGAGCTTTCTCGTTGTCGGAGGAGAGGTCTTTGGTATCGCGGATGGAAGTCAGAATCTCCGGCTTGTTGGCATCCACGAAGCTCAGCAGCTCGTCCTCGAAGCGGCGGACGTCCTGAACCGGGATATCATCCACATGGCCGCGCGTGACTGCGAACAGGGAGACAACCTGGCGCTCCAGAGGCATAGGCTGGTTGATGCCCTGCTTCAGGATTTCCAGCGTGCGCTCGCCGCGGTCGAGGCGGGACTTGGTTACTTTGTCCAGATCGGAGCCGAATTGGGCGAATGCCGCCAGCTCGCGGTACTGGGCAAGGTCAAGCTTGAGCGTGCCGGCTACCTTTTTCATCGCCTTCGTTTGAGCGGAGGAGCCTACGCGGGATACGGAGTTGCCGACGTTGACAGCCGGACGCTGGCCGGAGTAGAACAGGTCGGATTCCAAGAAGATCTGTCCGTCCGTGATGGAGATGACGTTCGTCGGGATGTAAGCGGAGATATCCCCGGCTTGCGTCTCAATGAACGGAAGCGCCGTAAGGGAACCGCCGCCGAGCTCGTCGTTCAGCTTGGCCGCGCGCTCCAGCAGACGGGAGTGCAGGTAGAAGACGTCGCCCGGATAGGCTTCCCGGCCCGGTGGGCGGCGAAGCAGCAGGGACAGCTCGCGGTAAGCGGCGGCTTGCTTGGACAGGTCATCGTAGATGACGAGAACATGCTTGCCGTTGTACATGAAGTACTCGCCCATGGAGCAGCCCGTATAAGGAGCGATGTAAAGCAGCGGGGACGGCTCGGAAGCGCTCGCCGTTACGACGATCGTGTAATCCAGCGCGCCTTGGCGGCGGAGGGATTCGACAACCGTACGAACCGTGGATTGCTTTTGACCGATAGCGACGTAGATGCAAACCACGCCGTTGCCCTTTTGATTGACGATCGTATCGATCGCGATTTGCGTTTTGCCCGTCTGGCGGTCGCCGATGATGAGCTCGCGCTGGCCGCGGCCGATCGGAATCATGGCGTCGATCGCCTTGATGCCCGTCTGCATCGGCTCGAATACGGATTTACGGGCCATGACGCCCGGTGCCGGCGATTCGATCGGACGGCTAGCCGTCGTCGCGATCGGACCGTTGCCGTCAAGCGGCTGGCCCAGAGCGTTGACAACGCGGCCCAGAAGAGCGTCGCCTACAGGAACTTCCATGATGCGGCCCGTACGCTTCACTTGGTCGCCTTCACGGATGTCCGTGTACGGTCCAAGGATAACGACACCGACATTGCTCTCCTCAAGGTTGAGCGCCATGCCTACAACGCCGTTGGAGAACTCGAGCAGCTCGCCGGCCATAGCGTTCTCAAGGCCGTGCACGCGAGCGATACCGTCGCCGACTTGGATAACCGTTCCGACCTCGTCGACTTGGATCTCGGATTTATATTGTTCAATCTGCTGCTTAATCAGCGTGCTGATTTCATCAGGTCTGATGCTCAATTTCTTCACCCCTGTCTACAGTGCTTGGGAATTGATTTGCTTGCTCAGGCGGTCCAGCTTGGTGGAGAGGGATCCGTCATAGATCTTGTCTCCGATGCGGACCTTGATGCCGCCCAGAAGGGAAGGCTCGACGACCTGCTCGCCGATGATGCGCCGTCCCGAGATGACTCCGAATTGCTGGAGCACCTTCGCGAGCTCGGCTTCGCTGAGCGCGACTGCCGTATAAACGGTCGCGCGGGATTCGCCGGAAGCTTCGTCGGCAATTCGGCCGTAGGCTTCGCTGACGCTGCCGACCGCCGACTGGCGGCCGCGTTCGATCAGAAGCGTGACCGTATTCAGAACAATAGAGGACACGCGGTCCCCGATTGCTTTTTTGATGATGTCAAGCTTGACGGACGGCTCGATGCCAGGCGTCGACAGGAAACGGGATACGTCTCCGTCGGATGCCAAGCTCCGGCGATCAGCTCAAGCTGCTGGCGCACTTCCGCCACCAGGTTTTGCGTGCTCGCAACATCGTACAGCGCCTGCGCGTAACGTTTTGCGATTACCGTGTCGCGGCTCATTTGCTTCCTACCTCTTTGAGGTAGTTGTCAACGATCTGCTCCTGCGATTTCTCGTCGATCTGCTTCTCGACGATCTTGGATGCAATCGCGACGGACATGCTGCCGACTTCGCTGCGCAGGGAAGCGATGGCTTTGTTCTTCTCGCTCTCGATGTCGCGGACGGCATCTTCTTTGAGGCGGGATGCTTCGGAACGGGCCGTATCGATGATGCTGTCGGCCTGCTTCGAGCTCGTGATCCGAGCCTTTTCGATGATATCGTTCGCTTCTTGGCGGGCTTGCGCCAGAGCTTGCTTCTGAGCTTCCATTTCGGCGGAAGCTTCCTTGCGGCTGTTCTCGGCCGCATTCATCTGCTCAAGTACCATTTGGCGGCGCTGTTCCATGATTCCAAACAGAGGACCGAACGCATACTTGTTCAGCAGCCAGTACAGAATGAGGAACGCGACGATCGCGTACACAAAAGACTCCCAATGCCAGGCCATGACCGCTCTCCTTTCACTTGCCATTCACATACATGCGAGCGCAGCCCGCTGCCTATCAGGCGGGGCCGCCGCTCGAATTACCGGATGCCGCATGAGCTCGAAGCTTTGGGCAATCTCCGATTTTATGACGATGGCGTGGAGGGCAATGCCTTCCCCGCCATGTCGAGTTCAGCAAGATTCTGCTGCTATTAGCTGAAGAATGCGAGGAAGCCGATAACGACGCCGATGATCGGCACGACTTCGACGATACCTACGCCGATGAACATCGTCGTTTGAAGCTTGCTGGCCGCTTCCGGCTGGCGGGAGATGCCTTCTACCGTTTTGCTGACGATAAGACCGTTACCTACGCCCGCGCCTACTGCGCCGAGACCAACTGCGATTGCTGCTGCCAATACTTCCATTGTTTAAAATCCTCCTCTAAATTGGGTGAGTGTGGGTTATTTCAACACCGACCGAAGCCGTGCGGTGACGTCCTCGAAATCAGTTCGGACTGCTGTGGATCAGTGCGCGCCGTCTTCGTCGTGAATGGCGGCTTGCGAGATGTACACCATGGTGAGGATCGTGAACAGGAACGCCTGGATGGCGCCTACGAAAATACTGAAGCCTTGCCAGATGATCATGAACGGCGTACCGATGGCGCCAAGCATGAGGATGGTGGCGATCAGCACCTCGCCCGCGAAGATGTTCGCGAACAAACGGAGAGCCAGCGTGACCGGCTTCGCGATCGTCTCGATGATGTTCAACGGGAAGAAAATCGGGTAAGGCTTGAAGTAATGCTGGAAATAATGCTTGGCGTTCATCTTCACGCCGAGGAAATGGACAAGCAGGAAAACGATGAGCGCGAGGCCCGAAGTCACGGAGAGATCCGCTGTAGGCGATTTCCACCATGCCAGCTCCGCGTGTCCGCCGTGGTGGGCGAGCGTGTCCGCCGTCACTCCCCACATCGGTTCGTGGATTTCAGTCACGATGCCGAAGGGAAGACCGAGCAGGTTGGAAACGAAGATGAAGAGAATCAGCGTCAAGCCTAGGCCAAGAAACGGACGAACCCGGTTCAGCGGCATCGTGCTTGCAATGGTCGAATGAACGAAGTCCACCGCCCATTCCATGAAGTTCTGCGTCTTGGAAGGATTGGCCACCGACAATTTTCGCGTCAGCAGCTTGACCAGAACGAACGTCATGACGGCCGATACCGTAATCGCGATAAATGCTGAAACGTCGATGTTGAGCCCGTTCCAATGGTAAATCGGAAATTCATGCATACCTTATATTTCACCCCTTTCCACGGCGTCGCCGGAGATTGACAAAGAAAGCGCATACCAGTATAACAAAAGGCACCGCAAAACATGAAGCCAAGGCGGAGGGAAGATTGAAATAGTCCGGCTTGCGGTACGCGATCATGACGACGAGCAGCACCATCGCGATTCTGCCGGCCATTCCGGTGCCTGTCTTCCTGGGAGCCTCCCCGGAAGCCATGACCCCGATCCACTCCACCCGCCTGCGAAGAAGAAAGGCATTGAACGATCCTGCCGCTATGCCAAGCAGGCAGCCAGCGGCAACCGTGCGCCAGTCCGGAATCAGAACCCAGATCAGCAGCAGTGCGGCTGCAAGCAGCATGACCGCGGACTTGGTCATCTTGAGCACTTCATTCATTGCTGTCCTCCAGAACCTTTCTGACAATAAAGATGACGGAAACAATTCCTGCCGCCAGTCCGGCGAACACCCCGACGATGATCCAGCCTGGAGTTTCCCCGTAACGTGCTGCGAGCCAATAACCGATGTAGGTGCATATGGCGACATCGATGCCGAGCGCGCCTACAAGCGCAAGCGCCTTCAGCGGGTCTTCTCCCTTGCTCTTTCTGGCCATGGTTTGTCCCCAATCAACCCTCATTATTTTATCCAAGCAATCGAAGGTTTGTCAATTTTGATAATAGCAAACTTTCCGTGAACTTGGGCAAAAAAACCTTGAAATGACGGGATTTTTCGCTTTGGCAAACCATACAGTTGAACTGTATGCTGTGCCGTTGTTGGAGTTGACGCTCTTCTCTCGAAAACTATGAACGTTGTGTGAACGGCTCCGGTCTCTCGCCTCTGCCAAAATGATGCAGGATCGCGGCGACGATTCTCTCCGACGCAGCCCCGTCTCCATACGGATTGGCCGCCTTGCTCATGCGCTCGTACGTTCCCTGGTCGGTAAGCAGCGCGCGGGTCCGCTCATAGACGCGGGTTTCGTCCGTGCCGACCAGCTCCAGCGTTCCCGCCTCGATGCCTTCCGGCCGCTCGGTCGTATCGCGCAGCACCAGCGTCGGAATGCCGAACGAAGGCGCCTCCTCCTGCATGCCGCCCGAATCGGTGAGCAGCAGATACGTATGCGGGAAGAAATTGTGAATCTCGAACACGTCCAGCGGCTCGATCAGCTTGATCCGCGGATGGTCGCCGAGGATCTCCTGCGCCGGTTCTCGCACGGCCGGGTTCGGATGCACGGCGTACACGATGGCGATATCGTCGAATTCATCGGCGATGCGCTTGACGGCGCGGAAGATATTGCGATGCGGCTCCCCTAGCGATTCGCGCCGGTGGGCGGTCATCAGGATGAGGCGCTTGCCGGCAGCCCAGTCCAGCATCGGGTGGGTGAACTCCGGATCCACCGTATACTGGAAGACGTCCGTCGCCGTATTGCCGGTCACATAGATCGCGGATTCTGGCTTGCTTTCCCGGCGCAGATTGCCTGCGGACCAGTCCGTCGGCGCGAAGTGCACGTCCGAGAGAACGCCTGCCAGCTGGCGGTTCATCTCCTCCGGGTACGGGGACATCTTGTTCCAGGTGCGCAGGCCCGCTTCGACATGGCCCACCTGGATCTGCTGCAGGAACGAAGCGTAGCTCGCCAGGAACGTCGTCTGCGTGTCTCCGTGCACGAGCACGATATCCGGACGGGCCTCCTTCAGCACGGGCTCGATCCCCTCAAGCACGCGGACGGTCGTCTCGGTCAGCGTCTGGCGGTCCTTCATGACGTTGAGATCATAATCCGGCTTGATGCGGAAAAGCTCCAGCACCTGGTCCAGAATCTCTCGGTGCTGGGCCGTCACGCAGACGATCGGCTCGATCTGCTCCGAATGCTTCTGCAGCTCCAGCACAAGCGGCGCCATCTTGACTGCCTCCGGCCTCGTGCCGAAGACGGTCATCACTTTCAGCTTCTCCATGCGATTCCTTCTCCCCCTTACTTCGTTCCGAACATCCGGTCGCCGGCGTCGCCAAGGCCCGGAATGATGTAACCCTTCTCGTTGAGCTTCTCGTCTACGGCCGCGGCGTAAATGTCGATCTCGGGATGCGCTTCCTGAACGGCGCGAATCCCTTCCGGAGAAGCGATCAGCACCATCAGCTTGAGCTGGGTGCAGCCGCGCTTCTTGAGCGCCTCGATGGCGGCGTTGGCCGAGCCGCCGGTCGCCAGCATCGGATCGACGACGATGAGCAGCCGCTCCGTCGCGTCTGTAGGAAGATTGATGTAATATTCCGTCGGCAGCAGCGTGTCATGGTCGCGGGAGAGGCCGATATGCCCTACCTTGGCGGCCGGAATCAGCTTGAGGATGCCGTCGACCATGCCCAGGCCGGCGCGCAGAATAGGCACGATGCCGAGCATCCTGCCGGACAGTACTTTGGATTCGGCCACGGCGACGGGAGTTTCCACCCGGATCGTGTCCAGGGGCATTTCCCTCGTGATCTCATAGGCCATCAGCGTGGCTACTTCGTCGACAAGCTCGCGGAAGTCTTTCGTCTTGGTGTCTTTGTCCCGAATATACGTCAGCTTGTGCTGGATAAGCGGATGGTCGCATATGACCAGATTGCCCATGGGGGTTGCCCTCCTGAATTTCGCTAAAATTTGCTTTTCTCCGACAGCAACGGAGCATAATCCCAACTATTATAGCATTCCCCAAGGGCGAGCGCATCAAGCATTGTAGAAGGCAAAATATCGCTGCCCAAAGCAGACGGCTTCAGGCAGCCCCTGCCCTTGCCTCCTCGGCTGCGCATTTCCTGCGCCGGCCGGCCCGGATCCGGTTGCATGGCAGGCATGCGGAAAATAACGAAGTTCGGCTTCTCAGGGCAAGACGGCTGACCCGCTGTCCATGCAAATAACCCCGTCCAGCGGAAAATCCGCCGAACGGGGCTTTTTTTGCCTATTAATACTTGATATCGGTATAGAGCGGGAAGCGGCCTGTGAGCTCGCGCACGATGCCTCGCGCTTTCTCCAGGACGGCCTCGTCCTTCGGACTGCGGAGGGTCATGTCGATGACGTCTGCAATCGTGCGCATCGCGTCTGCGTCCATGCCGCGCGAAGTCGCGGCCGGCGTTCCGATCCGGATGCCGCTCGTGACGAACGGGCTCGTCGGATCGAACGGAATGGCGTTTTTGTTCACCGTGATGCCGACGGAATCGAGCACATGCTCGGCTTCCTTGCCCGTAATGTTCAGGTTGCGGGTATCGAGCAGCATGAGATGGTTGTCCGTGCCGCCGGAGACGATGTTCAGGCCTTTGCCCGACAGGGAATCGGCCAGCACCTTCGCGTTGTCGATGACGTTTTTGGCGTAGGTTTTGAATTCAGGCTGCAGAGCCTCGCCCAGCGCTACGGCTTTGGCCGCGATAATGTGCATCAGAGGGCCGCCCTGCGATCCCGGGAAGACCGCCTTGTCGATGGCAGCCGCCCAGGCTTTGGTCGTGAGGATCAGGCCGCCGCGCGGTCCGCGCAGCGTCTTGTGCGTCGTCGTCGTCACGAAATGCGCATGCGGAACCGGGCTCGGATGCAGGCCGGCAGCCACCAGGCCGGCGATATGCGCCATGTCGACGAAGAAGAGCGCGCCGACGTCCTTGGCGATCCGGCCGATCTTCTCGAAGTCGATGATGCGCGGATAAGCGCTCGCTCCGGCTACGATCATGCGCGGGCGATGCTTGAAGGCCGCCTTGCGGAGGTTGTCGTAGTCGATCGTGAACGTGTCTTCCTCGACGCCGTATGCGACGAAGTTGTAATAAAGGCCGGATGCGTTGACCGGGCTGCCGTGCGTCAGATGGCCGCCATGGGCCAGGTTCATGCCGAGAACCGTGTCGCCAGGCTTAAGGGCAGCCAGGTAAACCGCCATGTTGGCTTGCGCGCCGGAATGCGGCTGGACGTTGGCATGCTCGGCGCCGAACAGCTCCTTCGCGCGGTCGCGCGCGATGTCTTCCACGATGTCGACATGCTCGCAGCCGCCATAGTAGCGCTTGCCCGGATAGCCTTCGGCGTATTTGTTCGTCAGAACGCTGCCCATCGCTTCAAGGACCGCTTCGCTGACGATGTTTTCCGATGCGATCAGCTCGATGTTGTCGCGCTGGCGCTGCAGCTCGAGCCCCATTGCCTTCAATACTTCAGGATCCTGCTTGCGGAGATTTTCCATGTTGGATCAAGTCCTCCCTCATAATGGATGCATCAGTGATTAGAACATCAGTGATTAGAACATCAGTGATTAGAACATCAGTGATTAGAACATCAGTGATTAGAACATCAATGCGAAAACATCAATGCATAAAACATCAATGCCTAAGACAGGGCTGCCTTTCAGTCGCAGCTTCCGGCAGAGCCGGACAACTCCTCCCCCGGAGGCAGCTCGTAGACGGCTCGGGAGCCTCCGATCATCTTCGGCCGGGTGAACGCCATCGTCACACGCGCCTCGCCGATCTGCTTCAGGGAAGGACGCAGAGGCACGGCGACCCGGCGCAAATGCATGCCGATGAGCGTTTCGCCGATATCGATGCCGGCATGAGCCTGTACCGTTTCCACGAGGCATGCATCCGCCAGGCGGCGGTAGGCATAAGCGGCCATGGAGCCGCCGGCGCCAGGCACCGGCACGGCGGCGACTTGCTCCAGTCCAAGCCTCTCGGCAACGGCACGCTCCAGGACGAGCGCCCGGTTCAAATGCTCGCAGCACTGGTATACCGGCGTGAAGCCGATCTCCTTGCGCGCCGCCTCCACGCCGGCAAATATCGCCGCTGCCGCATCCGTGCTGCCCGAGGTGCCGATATGCCTGCCAAGCACCTCGCTCGTGCTGACTCCGAGCACGAGCAGCTGCCCTTCCCGCAGGCGTCCGCCGCCAGCGAGCTCGCGCACAAGCGCTTCGACCCCGGCGGTTATCGCCGCCTCCGGCCCCGATCCATTCGTCATCCCAGCATCCTCCTGTCTCCGCCCTCTTCCGTGTCCGCTGCAAGCAGCTTCCGGAATAAAGGACAAGTTCGCCGTTTCGGTTCTATTATACCGGACCGAAGGCCTTTTAGACGAGACTACCCAAAATGACAAAGAGAGCAACGCGCGCAAAAAAAATTGCGTGCTTGCTCTCTGCCCAGGCGACCGGCCGTATGTTCCGATGCTCCATCGTGGTTATTCCCACTTCGTCGCCAGTCACATCGGAAACCGTGTTTCTTGCTTCATCATAGCTTACACGAAAAGGGAAAGTCAATGATGGATAAGCCTTCTGCCGGGCCTCTTTTTCCCAAACGGAACCGCTGGGGAATACGATGCGCCATCGCCGCCGTTTCCTGTCTCAGGCTGGAAGCGCCGCTTGTCGAACTCGGATTCATGCCGCCCGTTTCGCTAGCCCTGCCCTTCCCCGGAAGGGCCGGCCTGGAATTCCGGCCGCTCCAGCAAGCTCGAGAGCGCCTCGCGGATTTCCTCCGCGCAGCGGGCGTAATCCTCGTAGGAGCCTCCGTACGGGTCGGCGATGTCCGGATGGGGAAGCTGCCTCTCCAGCTCCCGGATCCGCTTTTCCAAAGCGTCGTCGGGACCGCGGCCAAGCGACTGGGCGATCATTCTTTCGCTATAGTGCCTGTCCAGCTCTCCCGCCGCTCCGTCCTGTCCAGGCGAGGCATATTCCTTCAAGGTATGGACTTTCCCGGAAGCTTCCGGCCAATACCTCAGAAGCGCTTGCTTATGGGAGGAAGTCATCGTAAGCACGAGATCGGCCCATTGGAGCAGGCCTCCGCTCGCAGGTGTCGATGAGCCTTATGAGCGATGCCGTTGTTCTCCAGCACTTGAAGCGCATGGCGCGATACAGGCAATCCGTCCACGGTCGATACACCCGCTGAGCGGACTTCAAGCCGCAGCCCCCTCTCAGCCGAAAGCTCCCTGAGGAAGGCCTCCGCCATCGGGGAACGGCAAGTGTTTCCGGTACAGACAAACAAGATGCGCATGGACTTCCTCTCCTTTTCCCTTGAGCGGCTTCCCCTGCCGCCGGGATAACCCTACAGCAGGAAGAGGATGCCGAAAGTAAGTAAAATCGCCCCGCCTGCCGCTTCCCCGTAGCTCCCCAGGCTTTTTCCGATGCGCCGGCCGGCCAGCAGTCCCGCTACCGACATCAGCCCTCCGGCCAGTCCGAACAGCAGGATGGTGAGAATCAGGTCGGCCGCGAACATCCCCAGCGAAATTCCGACGGAGAAGGAATCGACGCTGACGCTCAGAGCGAACAGCAGCATGCCTCCCGCGGTTCTGTGGTCCGCGAAGGACGGCGATTCTCCATCGCCTCTCCAGGCGGCGAGAAGCATATGGCCGCCGAGCAGAATGAGCAGGATTCCCGCAGCGGCCGTCGCAACGTGACCAAGCAGAAAGCTCATGTAATGGCCTGTGTACAGACCCAGAAGCGGCATGACGACATGGAAAATGCCGATAATCAGACTCAGCTTCAAGATGTCCCGGATCCGGATGCCCCTCATTCCGATGCCGACGCCCAGCGAAAAGGCATCCATCCCGAGAGCTAGCGCCATGATCAATAAAGTGAGCAGCTGTCCTTCATGCAGTCCCGCTTCCAACATTTGCGCAATCTCTCCTTACCTACGCTGGCTTGTTCTATCCAGCTTATGCGGACAAGGAGAGAGAATATGACCTGTCCCGGAGAGGCGGACGAGGCGGCACGCAGGAACTGCTTGCAGAGCGGGACGAGGTGTGGAGAATGATCCTGGCCTGCACAGAAGCATGGTAATGGCTCGCTGCGCGGGACGGAGTCAGATACGCCAAGACATAGCTCGCTACGCGGGACGAGGTCAGATGCTTGGACCTGGATCGCTGTGCGGGACAGGGTCAGATGCATAGACCTGGATCGCTGTGCGGGATGAGGTCAGATGCATAGACCTGGCTCGCTGCGCGGGACAGGGTCAGATACGCCAAGACTTAGCTTGCTGAGCGGGACGGGGTCAGATGCTTTGACCTGCTCGCTGGGCGGGAAGGGGTCAGATGCATAGACCTGGCTCGCTGCGCGGGACGGGGTCAAATACGCCAAGACATAGCTCGCTGCGCGGGACGGGGTCAGATTCTTGGACCTGCTCGCTGGGCGGGACGGGGTCAGACGCATAGTCAGCCATTGGCAATTGAGCACATAGCGGAGAACGCGCCGTTTTATCGGACATACGTTCCGCTATTTTGCCCCAAAGCCGGATTCCTTGCATTTATCGGACATACGTTCCGCTATTTAGGAAGAAACCCTCTGTTTTCAATGTATTTCCTGGAAATAACGGATCCTATGTCCGTTAAAATTACTTTAACGCACAATTTGCCCGAAATAACGGATCGTATGTCCGATAGCCGATGAATCTTCAGGAAAAATAGATCGCACTATGGTCAGCCCGCAGATCTCGCTGCGGTCAGCCCGCATCGACCTGCCTGCCGCCGGCGGCCTTCGCCAGCCGGTTAAGCAGAGCAAGACCGATGCCGTCCGACGGGCAGGCTTCGGCCCAAATCCGCTCGGCTCCAAGCTCGTCGAACTCTCGCAGAACGGCGTAAAGCGATCGGGCCGCGCTTTCCAGCTTCCCCAGTGAGCCGCAGGCCAGGACAGCATCGGCCCGGTACGAAGCCGCCGTCTCCTCGTAGGCGAGAATGCCGGTGCGCAGCCCCAGTGCAGATGCCGCATCGGCCTTGGCTTGGATATAGGCGCGCACTGCTTCCGCCGAGCCCGATACGAGGGTCATCTCCCCGCGCGGCGCATAGTGGGCGTATTTCATGCCGGGCGAGCGGGGCGCCGTCGGCTGGGAGGCAGCGGTCTCGGAGACCGCAGACCCGGACACCGGCTGCCCAAAGGCCTCGATGCCGGCTCCGGCATCGAACTCGACGGCGTATCCCGCCGCTCGAAGCTGCTCCGGCGTTACGCCGCCGGGCCTCAAGATGCGGACCGACCGCTCTCCGACAGCCTCGACAACCGTCGATTCCAGCCCGACTCCGGTCGCTCCGCCGTCAAGCACGCCGCCGATCCGCCCGGCCAGATCCTCCAGCACATGCGAGGCCGCGGTCGGGCTTGGCCGCCCCGAGCGGTTCGCTATCGGGTTCAGCTTGCAGGCAGCTTCAGAATGCTTCTCGTGTATGCCGTGCAGGAGATCAGGAAATACACGCCCTGGAGCAGAATGTAGATGCCCATGATGATCAGGCCGTACATCCAGACCGGCGTTCCGATCAGCGTCCCCAAGGCGAACATCGCGAATACGCTGTGGACGATGCCGAGCAGGCAGGGCGCAAGGTACAGGATGCCGACTTGAGCCGCTACCGTGCGGCGCAGCTCGCCGGCGGTGAGGCCGATTTTGCGCAGCGCCTGGAACTGGCTCTGATCCTCCTGCAGCTCGGTGAACTGCTTGAAGTAAAGCAGGCTGCCAGCAGCGACGAAGAACAGGACGCTGATGAAGAGGCCGACGAAAATGGTCAGGCCGATCGACTGCTTCATGTCGCGGTAGCTCTCGACCCTGTAGCTCTGGACAAAGCTCTTCTGCTCTTTGGCGAGCGCCTTTTCGAAAGTTTGGACGGCAGGCAGCGCACGCTCCCAATCGCTAAGCTCGAAGCCGTACGCACGCAGGCGCTCCGCCGATGGAGCCCCGTCCTTCCATGCTTGCAGCGTGGAATCGGGAACGACCAGCAGATAGGTCGCGTCATTTACGGGGCTGAAGACGCTGCCGTACACGAGCTTCTGCAGCTTCAGCTCGAAGCTCGCTCCGCCAGCCTGGCCCGAGACGGTTTCGTTCGGCTTCGTTTTGCTTCCCTTCATTTCCTTATAAGGAAAGCTGATGACGGCCTCGCCCTCGGCAGGATTGACCGCATCGAGCCCGGCCCGCTTGGCCAGCAGGTTGTAGTCGGAAGCCGACACCGCCATCGCCTTGCGGGAATCTTCGGGCTTCCAGCCCGCCGCCGCCGAAGTTAGCCCCTTCGCCACGACGCCCTGGAGCTCCGCCTGCTCGGCGATGCGGCCTCCTCCGTCTTCGAGCAGCTTGCGGGCCTGCGCCGGGTCCATGACCGGATGGCCGTCGCCGCGCTCCACATATCCGACCGTGAACGGAGTATGCTCCAGGATCTGATCGCGCTGCAGCTTCTGGAACACATACACCGTGCTGGCCGCGCTCATGACGACCGCGCTCAGAATCGTGACGACGAACAGCACCCGAGCGTTGTCCTTGATCCGGTAAGACATCTGGGAGATGACGAGCATGTTCGTGCGCTTGTAGAAAATGCCCTTGCTCCGCTTGAGCCGATTCAGTACGGCCACGCTCAGCTGCGTGTAAAGGAAATACGTTCCGAGCGTCGTCAGTCCGATGACCGGAAGCGCGAAAATCAGAAAGTTCATCGGCGTCATCCAGCAGGCCAGCCCATAACCCGCCACGAGGGATGCCGCAGCGAGAATGGACAGCCAGGGCGATGCGGCAGGCGCTTTTTTGGGACGCCTCGCACCGCCGAGCAGCTCGACGATCTGCTGCCTGCCTACGGTCATCGCCGTAATGAGGGCGATCGCGAGGAACAGCAGCAGGAAGCCTCCGCCGGTGAGCAGCACCGCCTGGCCGGGAATGGCGAAGCGGATCGGCACATCGCTCTGCAGCAGCACCTCCAGCGCCATCAGGAACAGCTTGCTGAGCAGGATGCCCAGACCGAGTCCCGCCCCGATGGAGAGCACCGCGATGGCCATGCTTTCGTAGACGACCATCTTGCGGAGCTGGCCTCGTGTCGTGCCGAACAGCGACAGCAGGCCGAACTCCTTCTTCCTCGTCTTGAGGAAGGCCGAGCTGGAGTACAGGACGAAGAAGAACGAGAAGATGACGATCAGATATTCGCAGAATTTCATCATCGGCTTGACCTCGTTGGCATGGACGATATGGCCGCTGGCCACATCGGGATGCATGAGGAAGGAGGCGTACAAATAGAAAATCATGACGGAGAACACGCTGCTGAGGAAAAAGGCGGCGTAGGAGCGCCAGCTGCCCCGGATGTTGTTAAGCGCGAGCGAACGGAACGTCATCGAAATTCCCTCCCAACACGCTGAGCGAGTCCAGAATCTGCTGGAAGAACGCCTGCCGGTTGTCCCCGCGGCGGATCTCCGAGAAGAAGCGGCCGTCCTTGATGAAAATGATCCGCTGGCAGTAGCTGGCGCTGAACGGGTCATGCGTCACCATGAGCACGGTCGCTCCGAGCCGTTCATTGAGGTCCTTCAGCGACTCCATGACGTCCTTGGCCGACTTGGAATCGAGATTGCCCGTCAGCTCGTCGGCCAGCAGCAGCGACGGCTGGTGGATGATGGCGCGCGCGATGGCGGCGCGCTGCTTCTGGCCGCCCGATACTTCGTAAGGGCGCTTCGCCAATATCGGAGCGATGCCGAGCAGAGCCGCCACCGGCTCCAGCGCCGCTTCGATCTTGGACGGGGATGCGCCGTCGAGCACGAGCGGCAGCGCGATGTTCTCCTTCAGGCTGAGCGTGTCGAGCAGGTTGAAATCCTGGAACACGAATCCGAGCTCGCGGCGCCGGAACAGCGCCAGCTTGCGTTCGGACAGGCCGGCCGGATTGATGCCGCGCACCTGGATCGTGCCGGATGTCGGCTTGTCGATCGTCGACAGCAGATTGAGCAGGGTCGTCTTGCCGCTGCCCGACGGGCCCATGATGCCGACGAATTCTCCGGCGCCGACGTTGAGATCGATGCTTTCCAGCGCTTTATAGCTGACCTCGCCTTTGGTGCTGTAGATTTTGCCCAGCGAGTTGACTTCCAGAATGTTCATGTCGTTTGGATCCTCCCGATTCTATCTTGTTTCTCTGTCTGGCTTGGTTCCAAGTATAGCCGGGAGGCCGCGGCCGGCCCATTGATTCAGCTTACAGCCCGCCTTACAACATTGTCACCTGACTTGGAGATCCTTATGGATGGCTTCCCCGTGGAAAGACAGTGTCGCGGTCGTCCCCTCTCCCGCCGCGGATTCCAGCTCCAGGCCGACGCCCATGCGCGAGGCGACCTCCCGGGCCAGATAGAGGCCCATGCCCGTCGACTCCTCCGTCTTGCGTCCGTTCTCTCCGGTGAAGAACGGATCGAACACTCGGGGAATATCCTGTGCCGGAATGCCGATGCCTTCATCCCGGACGGAGATGCTTGTCCCTCCGCCGGTCTGGCTGACGATCGCGATGGCCAGCTGTTTGCTGCCGGGCTTGGGACGAGAATATTTCACGGCATTGGCCACCAGCTGCGCAAGCAGGAAATGAAGCCATTTCTCATCGGTCTCTACCCAGCCCTCCCCCGTGATGCGAGGATAGACGCCGGCGGCGATGATGAGCCTCTTGTGCGCGTTGACCGCCGTGCGGGCGGCCTCGTGAAGAGAGACGCGCCTTGGATGGAAGTCCATCGCGAACTCGTCCAGGCGGGCGGTGTGCATCATCTGCTCGAGGCCGCGGGCCAGCTTGTCCGTTTCCTCCCGGAGGCTGGCCGAGGCATCCTGAAGCTCCTGGCCGACAAGGCCCGGCTTGCTGGCCGCGTTCTGCGCGATCAGATCGATGACGGATACCGGCGTCTTCATATGGTGCACCCATTGGAACACGAAATGCCGGTGCAGCTCCCGCTCGCGGTTATGCTGCTCGAGCCGGTCCTGGCTCTGATGGCCGAGCACCGAGATCAGCTCGGCCGTTTTTTTCTGTTCGGCCGTTACCGGCGACAGCAGCGGCTTCCAGCCGGCCGGCTGCCCGGTCATGCGGAGCAGCTGCTTCAGGTAAGCCCTCTGGCGCAAGTAGCCGAGCATCAATCCGGCAACCGTCATGCAGAGCGACAAGAGCAGGAAATAGCCCAGAACCGCCCAATCGACGCCGGCGGAAGACATCACCCTTTCCAGGTACCAGATCGCCGCTCCGGTCAGAAGGGAGGAAGCCACGACGGAAAGGCTGAACAGCTGCCCGCGCAAATAAAGCAGCAGAGCCGAGTGCCGCTTCATGCCCGGCTCTCCGGCGCCGAAGAACGGCCGCCCCCTTCTTCGGCCAGTTGAGCTTCATTCAGCCTGTAGCCCTGGCCGCGCACCGTTTCCAGCACGCCTCTTAGCCCGATCTCCTCCAGCTTGCGCCGGAGCCGGGTCACATTGACCGTGAGCGTATTGTCATCGACAAAGCTCGTATCGTCCCACAGGCTTTCAAGCAGGTTGTCCCGGGAAACGATCCGGCCCCCCGACTCAAGCAGGCTTTGCGCGAGCAGCCGCTCGTTTTTGGTCAGCTCGACGGAGCCTCCCCGCCATTCCAGCAGGCTGCGGCTCGCATCCAGGCGGAGAGCTCCCATGGCGACGGCTTGATCGGCAGCGTGGGATGCAGAACCCGCAGTGGACGCGTACTCACCGTAAGCGCGGCGCAGCGCGCTTTTGATTTTGGCCATGAGCAGATCCAGATGGATCGGCTTCGTAATATAGTCGTCCCCGCCGTTTTCAATCGCCATCACCTGATCCATCTCGCCCGATCGAGCGGAGATGAACAGGACGGGAGCTTTGGAATGCTGGCGGAACTGGCGGCACCAGTAGAAGCCGTCGAAATACGGCAGATTGATGTCCATCAGCACCAGGTGAGGCGCATGCTCGCGGAAATCCTCGTTCAGCTCCTTGAACCTGGCCGCCCGCTGCGGCTGGAAGCCGTAGCGCTCCAGCGCCCCCGCCAGCTGCTCGGCGATCTTGTCATCGTCCTCGACGATCGTGATTCGGTACATAGAATTCCCCTCCATATAAGGAAAGTTTACCACAAAGGGGAAAAACCATGAGCCGGGCTTAGGTCGGGAGAAACCTCCACTAGCGATTGACCCTTGCCCCCTGGTGATTTAAGATCATTTTGCATCCGAATCGTGTTCAGGCCTTCTTTCCGCCCAAGTTGTTGAAAACGCTTTTATGTTCATATTATGCCGATAAAAGGAGGCCATCCATGAATTACGACGTCATCGTGGTCGGAGCCGGGCTCGCTGGACTCACGGCCATATGCGAGCTGGCCGCAGCCGGCAAGAAGGTGCTGCTTGTCGATCAAGAGCCGGAAGCGTCTCTGGGCGGTCAAGCCTGGTGGTCGTTCGGAGGGCTGTTTCTGGTCGATTCTCCGGAGCAGCGGAGGATGGGCATCAAGGACTCCCGCGAGCTCGCCTGGCAGGACTGGCTCGGGTCCGCCGGCTTCGACCGTGCGGAGGACGAAGACCGCTGGGGCCGCCGATGGGCGGAAGCCTACGTCGACTTCGCCGCCGGAGAGAAGCGGGCATGGCTGCGCTCCCTCGGCATCTCCTTCTTTCCCGTTGTCGGCTGGGCCGAGCGCGGCGGTTATCTGGCCGAGGGCCACGGCAACTCCGTGCCTAGGTTCCATATCGTCTGGGGCACCGGACCGGGCATCGTGAAGCCGTTCGAGGCCCGCGTCCGGGCTGCAATAGACTCGGGGCTCGTCGACTATCGTCCCCGCCACCGGGTCGACGGCTTCATCAAGCAAGGCGCCTCCATCGCCGGGGTGCATGGCGTCGTGCTCGAGCCCAGCCGCGCAGGTCGCGGCGAAGCAAGCTCTCGGAAGCCGGTCGGCGAGTTCGAATTCCATGCCGCAGCCGTGCTCGTGGCCAGCGGAGGCATTGGAGCGAACCACGAGCTGATCCGGCAAAACTGGCCGGAGCGGCTCGGACGGCCGCCCGCAACGATGCTGTCCGGCGTCCCGGCTCATGTCGACGGACGGATGCTCGGCATTGCGGAGCAAGCCGGCGGCCGCATCGTCAACCGGGACCGGATGTGGCATTATACCGAGGGCATCCGCAACTGGAGCCCTGTCTGGAACCGCCATGGCATCCGGATTCTGCCCGGCCCTTCCTCGATATGGCTGAATGCCGAAGGCAGGCGTTTTCCCGCTCCGAACTTTCCCGGCTTCGATACGCTGGGCACGCTGAAGGCCATCCAGGATACGGGTTATGATTACTCCTGGTTCGTCCTCACCCGTAAGGTCATCGGCAAGGAATTCGCCCTCTCCGGCTCGGAGCAGAATCCGGACCTGACGGGCAAGAGCATCCGTGGCGTCCTGGGACGGGCCTTCTCTTCCGTACCAGGTCCGGTCCAGGCGTTCCTGGACCGCGGCGAGGACTTCGTCACGGCCGGCAGCGCAGCCGAGCTGGCTGCAGGCATGAACCGGATCGCCGGCAGCTCCCTTATCCAAGCGGCCGAGCTGGAGCGGCAGCTGCTGACCAGAGACCGCGAAATGGACAACAAATTCTCCAAAGACCTGCAGATCGTAGCTCTCCGCGGAGCGAGAAGCTATCTCGGCGACAAGCTCATCCGCACCGCGGCTCCCCATAAATTCCTCGACCCGGCCCATGGTCCTCTCATCGCCGTCCGGCTGCGGATCGTCAGCCGCAAGACGCTGGGAGGCCTCCAGACGGATCTTTCCGGGCGGGTGCTCGGCACCGAGGGAGCTCCCGTTCCCGGCCTGTACGCAGCGGGCGAAGCGGCCGGCTTCGGAGGCGGCGGCGTGCACGGCTACCGCGCGCTGGAGGGCACCTTCCTCGGCGGCTGCCTGTTCACCGGACGTCAGGCGGGGCGGGCGCTCTCCGAGCAGCTCCATTAACAGAGCCGCAGCCCCAGATCAAGCTGGCGCACGGATTTCAGCTGCCATTGCTCTGGCTTGGCATTTCCCGTTATCCTCTTGAATATAAAAATGCCCCGGCGATCGAATTCGACGCCGGGGCTTCCCATTCGTTCTCCTGAAAGCAGAAAGCCCCGGCTGTCGAGTCCGACACCGGGCTTCCCTATGCTTCCGAACAACCTGAAAATCCGCCCAGGCTGCTGTGCTCTTGCACGCAGACGGCCTCGAGCCGGATGCCTCAGCCTCATTCATTGAACGTCAATTGAACGTCCGCTCTTAGCCGCGGCTGACGAAGAAAGGCAGCTGCTCGATGCCTGCCAGACGCAGGTAGACGAACAGCTGGCCTTTATGGTGGATCTCGTGGTCCTTCGCGTTCTGAAGCAGGATATGACCCGGCATCGCATTTCCAAAGAAATCGATCTGCCGCTCCAATTGCTCCCCGCCGATCGAGCGAAGCAGCTCCTCCGCCCGCTCGGTCGTGGAAGCGACAAAAGCCCGGAGCTCATCGGCCGTATGGAGCGAAGCCGGCTTGCCTCCCGGCATGTAGGCGCCGTTTGCAACCGTCGCGGCAAACATGACCATCGAGCCGGCGATGTGGACGACGAGCTCGGACAATGACATGGCCTTCTCCCAAGGCTTCATGCCCAGCTGCTCATCTGTTACCTGTTCCAGCATTTGAGGCAAAACGTTGCGGTGGCTGCGCCACTCGGCGATAAATCCATTGATGTCAGTCATCTCATGGTTCTCCTTTGGTGGATGGGATGGGCCGATAGGTATAACGGCATCCCTCATTATATCGGACAGCAGGGGGCATTTCATCTTGGAGCCAGACAGAGCGGCACCGGCTCTGCATCTTGACATCCTGCAAGGGAACAATTAAACTGAAGATAAATGACTGACATTCATTCATATGCGGAAAGGATCGTGCTTCCCATGGATAAACGACAGCTGATTATCAATGCCGCCATTGCGGTCTTGCAGGAGAAGGGCATGGAAAAAACCAAAATCTCCGACATCGTGAAAGAGGCGGGAATCGCCCAAGGCACCTTCTATCTGTATTTCCCTTCAAAGCTGTCCGTCATGCCGGCGATCGCGGAAGTCATGGTCCAGAACATTCTCGTCCGGCTGCATGCGATCGATGACGGCGGCAGCGCCAGAGAGCAGCTGGACGGCATGGTCGAAGCGATCTTCGAGGTCACCGAGCAGCATCGGGATTTGTCCGCGCTGATCTACTCCGGCATCACCCAGACGGAGCATGTCCGGGAATGGGAAGCGATCTACGACCCGATTTACAAGTGGATCAACGGAAGGCTGGTCCAGTTCCAGGAACGCGGCGAAATACGCCCGTCCATCGCGACCGCTTACGCAGCCAAGCTGGTGCTCGGGCTTATCGAAACCGCCGCCGAGCAGAATTATTTGTACGCCGCTTCGGACAGCGCAGTCGTGGAGGAGCATGTCGCGGAGCTTAAAGCGTTTCTTGTCGCCGGGCTTGGAGTGAAATGACGGCTCTGCGTCTTTTCACAGCTAATTATGACTGACGTTCATTCATATAAATGATTTCAATAAATTGCAGGACTTCATTTCATATGACGCATTCGTTTTAACCTTTTTTCGTTTAACCGTTTCATTCCTATATGATTTCCTTCATCTCGAAAGGTGTGTCTCTCATGCATGCGCAACAAAAAAAACAAACCCGCCAAACCGCAATTAGGCTGGCTGTTCGTCGGACTGACCTGCCTTATGGAATGGATCTGGGTGTATGGCTTCCATACCGCGAATCTCCCTTGGCACTTCGTCCTGATCGCCGTTCTCATCGTCATCGACTTCTACTTCCTTTATCGGGCCTGCCAGTCCATCCCTACCGGCACCGTCTACGCCCTGTTCGCGGCAGCGGGAACCATCGGCACCGCTCTGATGGACGCCACCCTGTTCGGGGGCACCTTCAGCATCGCCAAAAGCCTGTTCATGATTCTGCTGCTGATCGGGATCGTCATGCTGAAGCTGGCGGACGGCAAAAGCGCCGATTCCTCGCCTAACAGCTGAAATAAACCGGCAAGCAGCCAATGGCCGGTTCAACCAATTTAGAAAGACAACATGGAGGTTATCATCATGGGTTGGATCTTTGTTTTCTCCGCAGCGGTCTGCGAAGTGACCGGAGTCGTAGGACTCAGCCGCTTCTCCAGGCGCAAAAGCTGGCTGAACGCCCTGCTGTTCGCCGGCGGCTTCGCGGCGTCGTTCATCCTGCTTTACGCTTCGTTCCAATATCTCCAGCTTAGCATTGCCTACACGGTATGGATCGGTCTCGGAACCTCTCTTGCCGTCGTGACGAACATGATCTTTTTCGGCGAATCGAAAAGCAGGATGCGGATGCTCAGCCTGCTGCTGATCGTAATCGGCGTGAGCGGACTGAAGGCCGTATCTTGAAACCGATTGAACAAACCGGGAACGAGAGGACTCGTTCCGGGGGCTTCAATTGTTCTCGAGACCGTGCTGGTCTGATTACTTACCATCAAAGTTGAACATCCTATTTTAATTCGACTTCGGAGTTGCGGGACTCAAAGCTTTGAATGCGATTTTATGAAGCTTTCGAGATTTTAAAAGCGAACTCCCATGTTGCAGTATTTCCGGAATAGCGGCCACGATTCTCGACGACGGTCACTTTCATTTTTTTCGTCACGGTGCCCTTGATAGCGGACAACTTGATTGTTGAGCTTCCTTTTCCGATGTCAGGAATCTTGTCCTGTTCCTCGACGTCCACTTCCAGCTTGATGGTTTCGCTGCCCTTTACTGTCAGCGTGACCGAATAGCCCTCCTCAATCTCCTTGCTGCCAGCCCGTGCTTCATACCGCCACTCGTTGCCGACATGATTGTTCTCGACCAGCTTCGCGCTTACGAAGGTGACTTTGACGCTTGTGGCTTTGGGGGCCGCCAATAGCGGTTGGGCGGTAAAAGCAACCAGGAGCAGCAGAGCAAGCAGAGCATTTATTCCTTTTCTCTTCAAGCGCATCTTCCTTTCCCTTTTGCCTAAAGAGTATACAGCATATATATGAATGATATAAATATATCCATTAATGGATTCTTGGAAAGAACAATAAAATATTCTACGCCGGAGGATTTCCTTTTTCGGAATCTAACTTGCAGCTATCAGCTCATCTTCGGGTTGGAACTTTTCGCTGTTTCCTGTTCAACACAAAAAAACCTTCCGAACGTTGTATGTCAACATACAACGTTCGGAAGGTCGGATTTACAACCCATAACTGCCGTATTGACGGTTGATCATAATCAATTCGACGATTGTGTATTTTCTAATCCCAATTCACAGCCCTTGTATTTCGGTTGTAAGAATTCCGAATTGGACCCTAAGGTAAACTCCCGACTCTGCGCCGCCTTAAAACCTTCTCAGAGGCGCTGGCCTCAGCACTCGTCCGGCTTCGGCTTGCCGGCGTCGCTCGCCGTGCGGAAGCTTGATCCGCAGCCGCAGGTAACGGTGGCGTTGGGGTTGTGGATCGTGAAGCTATCGTTAAGCCTGCGCAAGGTTAAAACCCCGTCAGATCAACGTTTTATAGCGCGTCCGTGGATTGCGGACATGCCGTATGGATTGCGGTGTCCTCGGTAAAGGATACGTTAATAGCCGCTGATACTATTGTATCCAATTGAACGCGTATCCGCAATCCAGCGGACAAACACCCCGATATATTTTTGTTGCGTGGAAACTCCGAGGGGCTGTCAAGGGGGTTCGAGGGGGCCGCCATGGGGGGTCGACGCTTTACCGTACTAAATCGTCCTGACGTTTATGCACCCGACTGCATACGCGAGGATTGATGATATGTGATCCGCAATCCCTCCAGCATACGGATAATCCGCGCCACTACGCCATTCCTGCGACATAGGCGCCAGTGTACGATTATGTATGATTATGCAACGCGAGAAAACCGCACCGTTACGCCATCCGCTTTATCGCGATGAAGTCCGGACGGACGGCGGTTATGCAGGCGTTTATGCAGCGTGAAATCGGAAGTATTCGGTAGACCCCCCTGAGTTTTCGGACCCCTTCGCATCCCGCGCCTCGTGCAGACTTTTCGCGTAATAGTCGTAAGAACTCGTAATTTCCGATCCCCTTACGTTCGCACTGGCGGAATCCTTGCGTAACCCTTCGTATGTATTCGTATGTAACCGTTCGTTACCTTGCCCTGCGCTATATAAACGAAAGAAAACGCAGGCTCCGGATGAGCACGCGTTAGATAATCGTAGGATTAACGAATTAGCTAGCGTGGTAACACCGGAACCTGCGCGTTAAGGTTACGCCTCTCTTTTTCTCAGCGCATCTAATCGCGCTTTCAATCCTTCGATATCAACCGAATCCTGTTCGCTAATCTTGCGCTCGATACGGACCTGATCGACGATCATATCGTTAGCCTGCATGAGCAGCTTCGCGGCCGCTGCGGATTTGAGCGTAACCGCGCTATCTACCATAGCCGCCATTACTTCGGGCATCCGGTTCATCGTATGACGGACCATCTCGCGCCTGAGCTCCTGTTGAAACTCGTCATCGCGGCGCCATTGCCATAAACATTTACGCGATACTCCCGCCTCGGCTGCGACCTCCTCCAGCGTCTTACCGCCGTTCTTTACTTGCGCGAGCCATTCGATAGCTACGTATTGTTCCGGCTTCAATGCCATATGCTCGTTCCCCCTTCGTTTAATCTCTTACAGGAGTTTTCCCGTTCATAACATCTACGTACTGCTGATCCTCAGCGCCGCCTTTTTTTCTTTTTCTTCTTTTTCGCGGATGCCTTCGCGGCCTCGTCGTCTTCGTACGGAAGCTTGGGCAAGTCATACGTACGCGATAACGTAACGCTCATCCGGTGTACTCCGCCCTCCCACGTATGGCGGTCGGTCGATACGTAATAGCCGCCGGCAATGTCCGTCATCGATTCAAACGCGTAGACGGCGCCGCCCGCGACCACGTCCGCCAGGCCGAGCGCTTCAACCGTTACCTCTTCGCCTACTTTCGCGAGATCCGCGAGTCTCTGTTTCGCGAGCTGTTGTATTTGCGATTGCGTCAGCTTTGAGTCCGCAGTTTCGAGATGTTGCATCGTTCCATACTTCGCTTTCATCGCGCTATCTGTCGCGGTCGCCGTTAGCGGAGCTTTTTCGTCATCCCCGCCAATAACCTTTACGGTCGTGCGCGTTTCTTCGATCGACTGCGACCGGCTTGCGGTCAGGATATTCACGCCATCTTCGAGCATCCATCGGACGGCGGCGTCTTTACGCTCCGCGAGATACAGGCGACCGGACGACGAGTACACGCGGTATTTCTTACCGTTCTGTTTCGATGTTTCGGTCAGCGCGGTCAGCATCATATCCCATAAGTCTTTATTGCGGAGCACCATGCGCGGAATCACGTAGCCCGAATCCGCAATCGTCCCGACCGGTACGCCGAACGCCGAGCATATCTCACGAATGATTGCGGATGCCGTCTTATTCGTTATTAAACGCGAATCCATGTTTTTCGTAAGATACACGTTTTCGTCGTACGCCGTTATCGTCGCGGAACCGGATTGACTGACTTCGTAGGTAAAAATGATGCCGCGAAAAAGGCCGGCATTGTCCGCATAAAACCGGATCTCTTTGCCGACCTCGAAATTAATCGCCTGTTCATCGCCATCAAGCGTATTGGAGAGCTGCACCGTAAGTGTCCGATAAGGCTTCGCGATATCGCCCGACCATTCGACCGATGTCACGAGTGCGTCGATATACGTTTTGCCATCGTAAAGCACGCGTATCATTTTTGTCACCTCTCCTACACCCGCGCTAGGATAAGATAGCGCTGATTATTGTTATATGACGCGACAACTACGCGATCGCCCACTTTAAGGCCCGCCTCGACCGTCACCTCTACACGCTCGCCGTTAGGGTAGCGGAGTGTGACGGTATGGTCGCGTAGGCATTCGGCGATATCAAGCGACAGGGTATCCAATTCAAATTTTTCGTTGTCTAGTCGAACAAGAACGTTAGGTGGCGCTGCCGTTACTGTTCCGAATTCGAAATCAACGTCCTTGTTGTAGCCGAGAAACTTGATTGCGGCACGTAGTTTAGCTGCACCTGAGCCTTCTGGCATCTCAAATGTACTCACCATGCAACTATGCCTGCTATCTTGTGAGCAATTAGGTCAACGTCAGCCTGTTCGCGAATAGTAGTGCCGTATAGGTTAACGTTGACCTGCGGCGCTGGTTTGTTGGCAATTTGTGTTCCGAGCGTTTGGAGTCTTTCGTCGACTTTCGGAAGGTGTGCGAGATAACCGTCTGTCTGATCCGGTAGGCGGAGAACGCTATCAAGCGAACCCGAAGTCTTAGCGCCGGCTCCATACGTTTGCTGCAAATAATTACTGAGGCCGTCTACTTGCGCGGCCGTAGCTGGAGGCACAGTCGAGGTCATACGCGATACAGGCGCTCCGCCCGTAAGAACCGCGCTTGAGTATTTCGAATTCGGGTCCTTATGCGCATTCTCCCAAACGCTGCCGAGATAGCCGGTTCCGAGCGCTGCCACAACCCCAGCGATGGCGTACGGACTTTTCGCGTATTTTGCTACGGTTGATCCGCCGACTGCGGTGGGTACGCCTTTGCCTGGTCCTGGGGAACCCTTACCGGTACTAGCGCCTTTGCCTGTCAGAGTCTTAAAGCCCGCGTATCCGCCAAGCAACGCGAGCAAATCCGGATTATTCAAAATCCCCGTTAGAATACCGCCGCCCAGCGCTACGCCGAGTTTTGTCGCAGCTTCAATGAGTGGTGCGGACGCCTTCAGTGATTGCGCGAGAGTATCGGTAAGCTTCGTTCCAATTGCGGAAATCTTCGCGTTACCGCCTCCGTCAAACCACGAATTAAACGCCGTCATGATGTCGTTAAATACGAATGCGATTTTCGCCTTGATCGTATCCAGCTTCGTAAACTCCGGATTATCGAAATAGCGCGCCTTGATTTTTTTGAACGCGCTGCTAACCGTTTCTACGAATTTTGTCGTCATAGTTCGCGCGGTTGTACGAAGCTTCTCGCCCCATTTATCGATCGTTGCTCCGTTTTTATCGATCCAATCGACCAGCTTACGCAAGGGCGGTGTAATGCCCTCCGCGATACCTTGGCCCCATTTCGTAAGGATCTTCGAGTTAAACGTATCCTTGATCGTCGAATACATGCCGAGGAGTGATTTCGACTGCTTATCCATCATCTTCGGGAAGCGCTCGTTCAGACCGTCCATGAGCGTATTAATTGCGAAATTAGCCGGCACAAGTCCTTTCGAAGATAACTCCATGACCTTCGTCGTCGTTGTTCCGAGTTTCTTCGCGAGGATATCCCAAACGGGAATGCCCGCCTCCATCAGTTGGAGTGCTTCGTCACCCTGCAGCTTGCTCTTCGCCTTAATCTGACCGATAGCCAGCGTAAGCCGATCGATACCATCCGCACCAAGTCCGAGGCCAGCCGCAGCGTTTCCGAGACTCGTCATCATCGGCAGAATTTGTTTCGACGCGAACCCGAACGCGAGCAACCGTTTTGATGCGTCGCGAATCTGCGGAAGTTCGAAGGGGGTTGCGTTCGCAAAGTCAGTTAATTGTGCGAGGAACGCCTGCGCCTTTTGCGCACTGCCGAGCATCGTTGTAAAAGCGATATTCGCCTGCTCCGCCTCCGCTGCGAGTCCTAGTCCGCGCTTGGATACGTTATAGGCTCCGTAGGCAGCCGCGCTTGCGCCCGCTATTCCGGCAGCACCGAGACCGATCGCGCCCCACTTGATGCCGCGTCCAACTTTGCGCTCCAACGAAGAAAACGCGTTGCCGGCGCTTTTTAACGCGCGCTCTGTAGCGCTGATTTCGCGGCGTACAGCGCCTGCGCCCGCTACAAATCGGCCGTTAGCTGTGCGTAGTCTTTCAGTGGCGTCGGTGTATGTCGCGGCTGCTTTCTTCGCGCGGTCGGTCGCATCGGTAACGTCTTTTATCGTCCGTGCTGCGCGCTTCATAGGCGCTGACATATTGTCAACGAGTTTTAATTTCGCTACTAAATCGTAGGCCATATGTTCATCATTCGTCCTTAATGCGAAACGCTGACCGTCTGCTCTCGACTGAGATTTGTTTGCCGGTCGTGAAGCCCGCTTAGTTTAGCGTCGTATCGTTCGGACGTCTTGACTTCAATATTTCTGCGCGAGCAACGGAACACGACCGGCCGCGGCGGCTGCTCTCTCCGCAATCAACGCAACTAGACCCGCCTGTCTCTGTAGTTGCCGTTCGTGTGCGTTGCCTGCGCGGTACATCCTATCAAGCTCCGCCGACTCTTGGATAAATAACTGTATCTGATAACCAACGGTCTTTAGATCAGTCCGCTTGCTGCGGCGAAGGTCCTGCGTAAGCGTCATGATTTCGCGATACTCCACCGGCCAGCGTTCTTCAAAGCGCCAGTCTCCGCATGTAATGTGCTCCCTCGTCTCGTTATGCAGCGCGAGGATAGCGGAGATGCGTTCCAGTTTCGCGCATGTGGCGTCATCAATCTCGAACATTCTCGTCCCTCCTTCGTAAAAAAAAAAATAAAGAAGCCCGAAGGCTTCACGCTATTAGTCCCCGTAGACCTCGCGGCCAATGGCGCAGCTTCCGGCCTCAATTCTGCCGAGTTTCAAGGCGTTGTGAACTTCGGTACTATCGACCCCGTAAATCTGCGGCGATCCCCCGCGGAACTCGAACGATTGTTCAGCAAAAAATGGCGCGTCGATATCCCGAGCTAGATTCGGATTTGTCTCGCGGAGAGTTTCGTAATAAATCGCGCCGGCGGCCGCTCTGAATGCGCGGTACTGCACGATCGCCTGTAAATAAGCGTACTTAGCTTCGGCCACCTTCGAGAGCGCATCGTCATGTCCGGCGTCGAAGAACTTGCGCGCTTCTTCCTTCGCAATCGTGACGGCTGCCTTCGCTAATCGGTCCTGATCGCCGGAAACCGTCCTAAATGCTCTGCCCTTGCGGTCTGTCATCGCGCTGAGCGCAAGTTGGGCGTCTACGATGCGGCGGCGCAGGTCCGTTTCTTGCGGCTGAGTGGCGGCGTCCAGGTCGTCGAGCGTCGAGTCAATCAACGCGTCAAGCTCCGCCTGCATTGCGTTAATACTCGCGGTCAGCTCCGCAATCCGTTCGTCAAGACGCTGGTCAACGTCTCCGAGTTTTTGTCCCGCAGCCTTATACGCGTCGATGGCTGCTTGTACTTTCGCTGGCATTGTCGTCATGTTTTCGTTCCCCTTATCGGATAAATTTGCTTGGCTTTACGATCAGGTCGCGCCATAACCGGAGCTGGCCGGCGAGCGTGCGCGCATCCTCTAGCGCTGTCATTGCGTCGTCGATTACCGCGGATTCTTCCGGCAGCGCGTCGGCTTCGTCTTTCCGGAACGCGGCGAATTCTACTTCATCAAAGCGGCGGAGAACGCGTTTGGT
>NZ_CBRA020000127.1:0-20743 GCF_000469945.2 Paenibacillus sp. P22
GGCGGAGCCGGAGCAGGGCGGGGAATGGAGGCTGCGGGCCGCCATTCGCGACCGCGAGGGAAGCGGCCCCTGGATTCCGCTGGAGCGCGGAGAGGAGCCGGGCGGCTGGCGTCCGGTCAGCGGGTCGGAGCTTCGCATTCCCGAGGAATGGCTCGACCTGCTTCATGACCGGCTGGCGAGAGAAGAGGGCAAGTGGCTGCTGGCCCTGCCGGAGTGGGGCTCCGATACCGGCAGCGTCGTCAAGCATGCGCTTCAGGATGACGAGGCGTGGGATTTCCTGGAGAACGCCAGCTTGCGCCTGCTTGACGCCGGCTCTTCCGTTCTGCTTCCGGGATGGTGGGAGACGGTCCGCAAGCGCCGGATCCGGGTGAAGGCGAAGCTGAAGTCCGCTGCCGGATCCGCCGACCAGCCGATGTTCGGGCTGTCCCAGATCGTCCAGTTCGACTGGAAGCTCGCGCTCGGCGGGCTGGATCTGACCGAGGAGCAGTTCATGAGCCTGGCCGCCGAGAACAAGCGCCTGATCCGGATCGGAGACGAATGGGTGCATCTGGATCCCGAGGATGTATCCAAGATCCGCAAATGGATGAAGAAGGCCGGAGGACGCAAAGGACTGAGCTTCCGGGACGTCATGCAGATGCATCTGCAGGGAGGCATTGTCCTTTCGGAAGAGGAGGAAGGCGGCGAGGACGATCTTGTCGCCGAAGTGGAGCTGAATGAGCATCTGCACCGCCTGATCGGACAGCTGCAGGATACGAGCGAGCTGCCGCTCGTCAGCGTCCCCGCTGCGTTCCACGGCGAGCTGCGGCCCTACCAGCTGCAAGGCGTGTCCTGGCTTGCGTTCCTGCGGCGCTTCGGCCTGGGAGCTACTCTGGCCGATGACATGGGTCTGGGCAAAACGATCCAGTATACGGTCTACCTGCTCTCGATCCGGGAGCTCGAAGGGCGGCAGCCGGCTCCGTCGCTGCTGATCTGCCCGACATCGGTCATCGGCAACTGGGAGAAGGAGCTGCAGCGGTTCGCCCCGTCGCTCGACGTGAGGCTGCATTACGGACCCAAGCGCGCCAGAGGCCGGGAAGCGTTCCTGGCATTCGCGGAAGGCGCGGATCTGGTCATCACCTCCTACGCGCTGGCTCCGCTCGACGAGGAAGAGCTGTCGGGACTGCAGTGGGAAAGCCTCTGCCTGGACGAAGCCCAGAACATCAAAAATGTGTACACGAAGCAATCGTCGGCCATTCGGAATCTGACGGCCCAGCATCGGATCGCCCTTACCGGAACTCCGATGGAGAACCGTCTGAGCGAGCTCTGGTCGATCTACGATTTTACGAATCCGGGCTATCTCGGCACGCTGCCGGAATTCCGGCGCAACGTCATCCTGCCGATCGAGAAGGAGCGGGACGAGCGGACGATATCGGCCCTCCAACGCTGGGTGAAGCCGTTCATGCTGCGGCGGGTCAAGAAGGATCCCGCCATCCAGCTGTCGCTGCCCGAGAAGAACGAGAGCCAGGTCTACGTCACGCTCACGGCCGAGCAGGGCGCGATGTACGAATCCATCGTCTCCGACCTGCTGGAGAAGCTCGACACGCTCGGTCCGATGCAGCGCCGCGGGCTTATCCTTGCCTCCATCACGAAGCTGAAGCAGGTATGCGATCATCCCGCGCTGCTCCTGCGCGAGGCGGAAGGCGATTCGGCCGCCTGGAATCCGGAACGCTCGGCCAAGACGATGAGGCTGCTGGAGATGTGCGAGGAAGCGGCTGCCGAAGGGGAACGGGCGCTTGTCTTCACGCAGTTCGTCGATATGGGAGCGGCCTTGCAGAGGCTGCTCAAGGAAAGGCTCGGCCTCCCTGTCCCTTATTTGCACGGCGGGGTGCCGAAGGCCAAGCGCGACGACATGATCGCCGACTTCCAGAATCCGGATCTGCCGCATGGAGCGTTCGTGCTGTCGCTGAAGGCGGGCGGAACCGGGCTGAATCTGACGGCGGCGAACCATGTGTTCCACTATGACCGCTGGTGGAATCCGGCCGTCGAGAACCAGGCGACGGACCGGGCATTCCGCATCGGGCAAACCAGGCAGGTGCAGGTCCACAAGTTCGTCGCTCTCGGGACGCTCGAAGAGCGGATCCATGAGATGATCGAGCGCAAGCAGTCGCTGAACGACCAGGTGGTCGGGCAGTCGGAGCAGTGGATCACGGAGCTGTCGACCGACGAGCTGCGGGAGCTGTTCACGCTGCGCCGCCAGTGGATTCAAGGCTGAGCGGCCGGGATATCGGGATCATCGAGGGCAGGGAGGAAGTTAAGGAATGAAGGATTACATCCGTTCCGGAATTCCGGAAGCAGAGGCGGGCCGTCCGCTCTCCTCAGAAGATGCAGCTTCCGGGGAGACGCGCCGCGAGGCGGAGGAAGCCGGCCCCGAGAAAGCATGGGCTGCTTTTTACGAAGCGGTCCGCAGCTCTGTGCAGGGCATGAGGAAATGACCGATAGCAATCAAAAGCCCGCCTTCCGGCGGGCTTTTTTTCGCGTCGTCTCGATCCAATGAGGAATCTGACGGCATAACGGGTCGTTCAGACTCCGAAATCGGAATCGGGGGTTTTGTCAGGCATGATCTTCTTGTAGCTTGCCGACAGGAAAATCATGTACTTGCGCAGGTACTTTCGGCTGATATAGGCGATGAAGCCGGTTATTCCCGCCAATACAATCGCGTAGGCCATGCTCCATTGGGTCGGGATTTCGACGCCTGGATAGATGGACATGGAAATCCACGTCTGTCCGAACGAGCGGATAATTCCCGCCAGCAAAGCGAGGACCGTGCACAACCCAAATCCGTATGCGATGGTCGCAAGCGTCGGAATCACCATGATGCTGAGCAGTCCCGTCGTGCAGTAGAATCCGGCCATGGCAAGCATATCCCGGAAGGATCGGTTCGAGCCGCGGCCCATGATATATTCGCTCCGGTAAGCTCTGGCGAGCTTGCGGGGGTCGCCGAGCCGGGCCAGAACCTCGGATTCCCGCCGGCCATGGGCGATTCCCTCGGCGATGTGGCTTTCGATCTCTCTCACGGCGTCAAGCTTTTCTTCATCGGGAATGCCGCTGAGCAGCTGATGGAACCGGTCCAGGTAAGCTCTTCCTTGCGGACTCATTAAGCTTCATCTCCTCGGTGCAGTTGGATTTGATGAATGGCGGCCGCGAATTTGCCCCATTCGGCCGACATGTCATGCATGAGCCTGCGTCCAGCATCGGTCAGGCTGTAGTACTTGCGCGGAGGTCCGGATTCCGATTCCTGCCAGAAGGACTCCAGGTAGTTCTCTTTCAGCATCCGCCTCAGGAGGGGATAGAGCGTTCCTTCGGTGATGGCGAGCGGTTCCCATTTGTTCAGGAGAGTCACCAGCTCGTACCCGTACCGGGGATTGCCGCTGATCAACAGCAAAATGCAAAATTCCAGAATCCCCCTCCGTACCTGGGAATTCCATTCCGATATTTCCATGCCGACCACTCCTCAGGGAACATGTTACTACAAGGTACTGTGCAGCGCAAGGTAGGTGATTGAAAACAGGCTGAATTTACGAGCGCAGCGGCGGAAATCGAATAGAATTGTATCCCTTGACAGTTTATTTTTCATCCTGCAACGGGGCGGGCCTTCCGTCTATAATAGAGTCATAGAGATCCGGGAGGTCATTCCATGATCAAACGCTTTGCCTGCGCGGCGCTGGCGGCCGTCATGCTGGTTCCTTCGGCAGGCTGCTTCAATGAATCGGGCGCTAACAAGCCCGCTGCCGATCCTTCCGTCCCCCAGGGCAGCCCTTCCGGGCCGGTGACGCTGACTCTGAGGCATACCCAGATCAAGGAGTCCGCCAAGGCCAGGCTGAGAATCCTCCAGGATGTCGTGAGCAAGACGGAGAGGGACAATCCGGGCTTGAAATTCCAGCTTGAAGGCATCGACGAGATCATCAACCGGGACCAGAAGCTCAAGGCCGAGATGGCTACCGGGACAACTCCCGATATATTTGAGATCTTCGGAGGCTCGGACGTCAGGCTGTACGTAAAAGCCGGGCGTCTGCTGGATCTGACTCCGATCATCCGCGAGCTGGGCATCGAGAGCCAATTCCAGAGCCTGGAGGAGTTCACGGTCGACGGCAAGGTATACGGCCTTCCTTTCGGCGGCTACAGCGAAGCGCTGTATTACAACAAAAGCATCTTCAAGGAGCTCGGACTGGACATTCCGACTACCTGGGACGAGCTCATGCAGGCTGCGGACAAAATCAAAAAGGGCGGGTATACGCCGTTCGCGCTGTCCGCCAAGGATCCCTGGATCGCCGGCATGATGTGGAACACGATCATGGACCGGTACGCCGGCACGGACAAGCTGGCGCGGATCGCGGCCGGCACGGACAAATGGACGGATCCGGACATGGTGGCGAGCTTCCGCGCCTATTCCGAAATCGTCAAGGCAGGCTATTTTCCTGCCGACGCGCTGAGCCAGTCCGACAAGCAGCAGGCCAAGGATCTGCTCTACGGCAAAGCGGCCATGCTGTTCACCGGCACCTGGGATCTGGCGGCACTGACCGGCGACAACGCAGGCCCGTACAAGAACGATCTCGGCTACTTCTCTTTTCCGTCGATTCCGGGAGGAGCGGGAGACTTGCATGCGCTCAATACCGGATACTCCAACGGATTCGGCTTTTCGTCCACCCTGTCCCAGGATCAGATCGCCATGGTGACCAGCTTCATCCGCAGCTACTTCAATGAAGCGAACCAGAAGCGGATCCTGCTGGAGGACAAGACGCTTCCTTCCATGAAGCTCAGCGATTTTTCCGGCGTGGATCCGCTGATATCCGAAGTTCTCCAAGTTGTGGGCAATGCGCCGTCCACGTTCCGGGCGTTCGACTACTACATGCCGTACAAGATCAACACGAAGGTCGGCATCGGGCTGCAGGAGCTGATCGGTCAGATCCGTTCCCCCGAAGCCGTGGCGGCGGAAATTCAGGCGGTGCAGGACAGCGTCCTGCGCGACGAGAAATGAAGATGCGGCCTTCCCGACCGATCATGGACGCGAGCTGACAAGAGAGGGGTTCGACAGGCTGTGAATCTAAGACCGAAGCTGCTGCTGGCCTTCATCCTTCTGATCGTAGTGCCCGTCGCATCTTCAGGGGTCGTATCCTTCCTCTATTACGAGCATCTCCTGGAGAAAAAGTACAACGAGCAGACCGAGATGACGATGCATGCGGTCGGCAGCAACATCCGCAATTTTTTCGATGAGATGAACCGTCTTACCGATGCGAGCCTGACGAGCTCCGTCGTGCAGGAAACGCTCAAGCTCAACGCCGATCCGAACGGCGGCGCCAGCTCCCTGATCGCCAAAGGGCAGGCGGAAAAGGAAATGGGCGAGCTGCTGTTCCAGAATCCGGCGATGAGCTACATCATCCTGTATGCGAACAACGGGGCGCTGTTCCGCTCCACCCGCAACGATCCCACGACGTTCAAGCCCGTCACGTACGAGCGGCTCAAATTCCATCCTTCCTATGCCAAGGCGGAGCGCCTCAACGCCAAGCCGCTCTGGATCGGACCTTATGAACAGGAAGAGCTGACCGGCAAGGAATACTCGCTGTTCACCCAGATGCGCGTCGTGAAGGACAGGGACAGCCTGGACAATCTGGGCATCATGGTCACTCAGTTCAAGTCGTCCGGCGTGGACGACATCCTGACGAACTTCCGGGGCAGCCTCTCGGACGGCTCCAGGTATTACATCGTCAACCAGCGCGGCCTCGTGCTGCTCGACAGCGAGACGAAGCTTGCCGGACAAGTGCTGGACGGGAAGAGCTATCTGCCTCGAGCGCGGATCAGCCCTACGCGAGCGAGCGGGCCAAGTTCCAGGGAGTCGACAGCCTGACCTCCTCTTATTGGCTCGGCATCAACGACTGGATGCTCGTATCGGCCAAGCCCTGGAATTCCCTCATGAGCGAGAACGTCAACTTCGTCAAATGGATCAGCCTGATCACCGGCCTGTGTCTGCTGTCGGCGATTCTGTTCAACGTCTTCTTCGTCAACCGCGTGGCCAAGTCGATCATCCGCGTCGTCCGCAAAATGCGTCTGGTCGAGCAGGGATTGCTGGATATCCGGGTTCCGGTGCAGGGCAAGGACGAAACGGTGCTGCTCGGGAGCAGCTTCAACAGCATGACCGAGAGGCTGGGAGGCTTGCTGACCGAAGTGAGGGAGGAGCAGGTGCGCAAGCAGCGTGCCGAAATGATGCTCATGCAGGCGCAGATCAAGCCCCACTTCCTGTTCAATACGCTGGAGTCCATCAATGCGCTGGCTGCGCAGAACGAAGGCGCCAAGATCATGCTCATGGTCCATCGTCTCAGCCGGCTGCTGAGGACGAGCATGCACCATAAGGAAGAGATTACGGTGCAGGAGGAGCTGGAGCATGTACGAAGCTATTTGGAAATTCAAAAGTACCGCTTCGAGGATCTGTTCCATTACGAGCTGGATGTCGATGAGGAGGCGCTGGAATACCGGATTCTCAAGCTGACCCTGCAGCCGCTCGTCGAGAACAGCATCCAGCACGGCTTTGACGGGCTGGAGCACGCAGGCATGATCCGGGTGTCCGTGAGCGTCGTTTCCGGCAGCATCGTCCTTGAAGTGGCCGACAACGGCATCGGCATGGACGGGGAAGCGATGAGCCGGATCGCAGAGGGCAGGAAAGAGGAAAAATGGAGTCCGATGGAGGATGGGGAGAGGGGCGGCCTGGGCCTGCGCAACGTCGCGGACCGGCTCCGGATCCATTACGGACCCGGCTACGGCATGATGATATGCAGCAGCCCCGGACAGGGAACGACCATCCGGTGCACCATTCCGCGCAATAGGGGGGAACAGGCATGACGGGAAAGGTCATGATCGTCGACGACGAACCGCATATTACACGCAATCTGGAGAAGGTCATCCCCTGGGAGATGCTCGGGCTCCAGGTGGCTGCCACGGCAAAGAACGGGAGGGAGGCTCTGGAGCTTCTCCAGGACGGCGACACGGATTTGCTCCTGTGCGACATCCGCATGCCCGTGATGGATGGAATGACGCTCGTGAGGACGATCCGCGAAGCGGGCATGGATCTGGACATCATCATGCTGTCCGGCTATCAGGACTTCAGCTATACCCGTACCGCCATCCAGTATGGAGTCCAGGATTATATCCTGAAGCCGATTCCTTATGACGAATTGACCGGAGTCATCGCGCGGGTCATGAACCAGCGGCGCACCCGCATGAAGCAGCTGCAGAGCGAGCGGCAGAGGCTGGATGCCGTCATGGATCTCGCCAATGAGAAAGTGCTGTTCGACGTGCTGAAGGATTATACGGACGTGTCCCATAACCATTGGCTCATGGCCGAGGACGAGCTTGAGCCGGCGGGACGCAGCTACATCCTGATCGTATTCGATCTCGACGCCGGATCCGAGGAGGCGAAGGACTGGAGGGAGTGGAACGACAAGGAGCGCAAGCTCTGGAACTTCGCCGTGAGCAACGTCGTCCGGGAAGCGCTTCGCCGCAGCGGCATACGGAATGCCGTCATCCAGATGCGGGACGGCGAATGGTGCCTGCTGCTGGAGACGCATCTCTCGCGGCTGGATCTCAATGTCATGGCGGAGAGGACCGAGAAGCTGCTCGGCGAAGTCAGCCGTCATGTGAAGCTCAATCTCCATGCCGGCATCTGGCATGAGCCGGTTCCACTCAAGGGGCTGTCGGCCGCCTACAAGCGGGTCCACCGCTCCATGCAGCTGGATCCCGAGGCGGAGCGCATCCGATTCTTCACCGACGACAGCGTGGAGAGGGACACTTCCCACGAGGAGCTGTGGGCGAACTCCGAACGGATCCTGGAGGCGATGAAGGGCGGATCGTCCAGCGAAGTGCATGAGGTCATCCGGCAGCTGTCCGCCCATCTGCAGACTCTCAGCACGCCTGAGCTGGGCAGAGCCAAGCCCGTTCTGCACTACTTCGCTCTCCATCTCATGAGGGAGATGAAGGACATGCAGCTGCTCGGCAAGGAGCAGGAAGACGCGCTGTGGCGCAAGCTGGACCGGAGGATCAGCGCCAAGGACCTGATGGGCGTCATCCGCCAGACGGCGGACGCCGGCCTTGCGGGATCGAGCGACAAGAAGAAGCATTCGGAGCGGACGATCGCGGAGGCGCGGGCATATCTGGACCGCAACCTTTTCCGCGACATCAGCGTCGAGGAGGCGGCTACCCGCGTCGGTCTCAGCACTTCTTATTTCAGCCTGCTCTTCAAGCAGACCTACGGCGAGACATTCATCGAATACGTCACGCGGCAGCGGATGGAAAAAGCCAAGGCGCTGCTCGCCGATACGTCGAAGAGCGTCGCTCTGATCTCCAAGGAAGTCGGTTATTCCGAGCGAAGGTATTTTACCAAAGTATTCATGAAGTACACCGGCGAGAATCCGACGGATTTCCGGGCCAGGCTGAGCCAGCCTCCGGCCGAAGGCTCTAGGCCGCATTCGACTTAATCTACATTTTGGAAGGCAGGGGTCTCTCTATGTCCATCAATCATCCATCTTCTATTGCCGATAGCGCGGGCAAGCCTTACGAGGGTTGGCTGCTCAAGGAAAAGATCGCACAGCTGTTCATCTTCGGCTTCCACGGCAAGCAGCCTTCGGACGACATCCTGGGCGTCATCCGGGATTACGGCGTCGGAGGCGTCATCTACTTCTCCCGCAATGTCCAGGACGCCCGCCAGGTGCATGAGCTGTCCGGGCAGCTCGGCGCGGCCGCCGCCGAGGCGGGTCGTCCGCCGCTGCTCGTCAGCATCGATCAGGAAGGCGGCATGGTCGCCCGCATCGTGGACGGAGTCACCCTCATGCCCGGCAATATGGCGCTCGGCGCAACAGGCTCGGAGCAGGCCGCGTACGAAACGGCCCGGATCTCCGGCGAAGAGCTGCGCAAGCTGGGCATCAACCTCAACCTGGCGCCTTGCCTCGACGTCAACAACAATCCGGACAATCCGGTCATCAATGTGCGCTCCTTCGGAGACCGTCCGGAGCTGGTGTCCAGGCTGGGAGCGGCGGCCGTCCGCGGCTATCAGGCGGCGGGAGTGTCCGCTACGGTCAAGCATTTCCCCGGGCATGGCGACACGAGCGTCGACTCCCACCACGACCTGCCCGTCGTCCCGCATGACCGCGCGCGCCTCGACGCCGTCGAGCTGCCCCCGTTCAAGGCAGCTATCGAGGCCGGCACGGACCTCATCATGACCGCTCACATCTGCCTGCCGTCGCTCGATTCGAGCGGCGTTCCGTCCACCTTGTCGAAGCCGGTGCTGACCGGGCTGCTGCGCGGCGATCTCGGCTATGAAGGCGTCATCGTGACGGATTGCCTCGAGATGGACGCGATCGACCGCTTCTACGGTCCGGGCCAAGGCTCCGTCAAAGCCATCGAAGCCGGCGCAGACCTCCTGCTCGTCAGCCATACGCCGGAGAAGCAGCTGGCCGCGCTTGAAGCCGTTGCCGCCGCCGTCGAGAACGGACAGCTCGACGAAGCCCGCATCGACGAATCGCTGGAGCGGATACTGGCGCTCAAGGACAAGCTGGCCAAGGGCGAGCCGCTGCTGCCATGGGAAGAAGCTTCCCGCAGCATCTTCACCGAAGATCATCGGAACGCCGCTGAGCGCTGGAGCGAAGCTTCCGTGACGCTCGTCAAAAATGAAGGCGGCCTGCTGCCTCTGCCGCCCGAAGGCCGCACGCTCGTCCTGTGGCCGGAGATCGTCGCCGTCTCGGTCGCCGACGAGATGCTCGCCGGCGACGGAACGCTCGGCTCGCAGCTGCAGAAGCGGCTGCCTAACGTGGAGGAGCGCCGCATGAGCGGCAGCGATCCGCTTGCGGGGCTGGAGCGCTTCGACTGCATCGTCTTCGTCAGCTACGACGCGATGAAGCATCCGCTCGAGAGGACGACGGCCGAGCGGCTGATGGAGCTGGCTCCCGAGAAGACGGTCGCCGTCTCGGTCCGCAACCCTCTCGACATCAACCTGTTCCCGGATGTCCAGGCTTACCTGGCGGTATATGAGTGCCGGCCGCTAGCCCTTCAGTCCGCCGCCAAAGCTCTTGCCGGCGAGCTGAAGCCTTCCGGCCGGCTTCCGATGGAGCTTTCGGCCGAATATCCGTTCGGCTTCGGTCTTTGATCAGCTGTTTGAACACTCGTGTTCCCTTATGGAGCGGCGCTTTATTGCGACCGCTCTATTTGATTGTGAACTTGTCCGGAAGAGCGGGTTGGCGATGGGCTGGAGGCGGTTTAAATTCCTATGCGCAGCATCATGGGATGAGCGGGTCGATGGAGGTTTTTGTTTATGGAGGGGCTTTGACTTTGAACCTGCCCGAAGCGGAGCAGCCGGAAGAATCGTGCAGAAGCGGCAGCGTTCGCCTTTGAAGCCGGATTTCCTCCTCGGGAGGGAATGGAATCCATGAAATCCGGCTTCAACAGCGATCGGAACGAGCTTCCGGCTGCATAGCCTGAACGAGCTTCCGGCTGCATAGCCTGAGTTTCCGACGCCGGAGCCGGTCAAAGCGACCTTTCCCGTGCATGAAAGTTTTACATAAAGTTTACAATACCCCCATAGCGCCGCTGGGACAAGGAGGGTACGATAGGGGAGGGTTCAGAAAGAGACTTGGGAGAGATGCCGGCTTGAAACGTTTTCGCATGCGGTTGACGCTTATCATTATCCTCATGATCGGCTTGTCGGTGACGGCAGCCGGGCTCATGATGGGCAAAACCTATAAATCCAACCATATCTCTGCGCTTGAGGACAGCATGGTTCGGGAGATGAGGATCATTAATTCCAATACGACTTGGGAATTTGCTTCCCGGGCCGAGGCGGAATCGTACTTCCAGGCGAAAGCCAAGGAACTGAAAGATTTGACGGGAGCGAGGGTCACCTTCATCCGCAAGGACGGCATCGTCCTCGGGGATTCGGATCATGATCCCTCCACGATGGACAACCATCTCGGCCGCACGGAAGTGAAGCAGGCGGAGCAGAACGGGACCGGACGCGCGATCCGCCACAGCGACACGATCAGCAGGAACATGCTGTATGTGGCGATGGCGGTAAATAAGGACAATCCCCATTCGGACATCATCCGGCTTTCCTATAGCCTGGAAACCGTCGAAAGGAACATCAACCGCCTCTGGACGGTTCTCATCATCGGATTGCTGCTGCTCTTCCTGGTGGCCGCAGCCGTCAGCTACCGGATCGCAAAGGGGCTGACCAGCCCGCTTGAGCAGATCACCGACGCGGCCAAGCGGATCCGCTCCATGGATTACAGCGTGCGCGTCGACGTCCACAACAAGGATGAGATCGGCGAGCTGGGAGCGGCCATCAACTCCATGGCGGAGGGTCTGCAGGTGCAGATGAACCGCATCCAGCAGAATGAGACGCAGCTCTACAGCGTGCTGGACAACATGACGAGCGGCGTCGTCATGATCGATCCCGCCGGCCGCATGATGCTGCTGAACCGCCGGGCGGAAGAGGTGCTTGGCTTCGAGCATAGGGAAATGGTGGGCCGGCCTTACAGCGAGGCCAAGCAGCAGTACGAGCTGTCCCAGATCATCCAGCAGGGGCTCGAGAAGCAGGAAGCCGTCCACGAGGAGATCACGTTCTATTTCCCGGAGGAGCGCTTGCTGGAGCTGAATCTGGTGCCTGTCTACCAGAGCGACGATTCCTTCGGCGGCTTGCTGCTCGTCCTTCATGACGTCTCGGCGATCCGCCGCCTGGAGCGGATGCGCAGCGAATTTGTGGCCAATGTGTCGCATGAGCTCAAGACGCCGATCACGGCGATCAAAGGCTTCGCCGAGACGCTTCTCGGCGGAGCGGTCGACGACCCCGTCATGTCCAAGCAGTTCATGCAGATCATCTATGACGAGAGCGAAAGGCTGAACCGGCTGATCGGCGACATTCTGGAGCTGTCCAAAATCGAGTCCCGCCGCGTCCCTCTCCAATTTTCTCCGATCGATCTGGCTTCCTTCATGGAGCGGAGCATGACGATACTGGAGTCGGAAGCCGCGCGCAAATCGATAACGATGACGCTGGACAACGCGCCGGGCATTTATTTGGAAGCGGATGAGGACAGGCTGCGGCAGGTCGTGGCCAATCTGCTGCAGAACGGCATCAGCTACACGCCGGAAGGCGGCAAGGTAAGCGTGCGGACAAGCCTCGTTCAGGGCGAGGGCGGCTCGGAGATGGTGCAGATCCGGATCGTCGATACCGGCATCGGGATTCCGCGCAAAGATCTGCCGAGAATTTTCGAACGGTTTTATCGGGTGGACAAGGCAAGGTCGCGGGTCAGCGGCGGCACTGGCCTCGGGCTGTCGATCGTCAAGCATCTGGTCGAGCTGCATCACGGCAGCATCACGGTCGACAGCACGGTCGGCGTCGGAACGGCGTTTACCATCGAGCTGCCCGTCATTCAGCCTTGACGAAGGGAGCTTTCTCCGCTTCCTTCGTTTCCTTGCCGCCGCATGGTACACTGGTAAGAGACAAGCAGCCGGAGCCGCAAGCTCCGGCGCATATGCTGCAACGCAAGCGGAACCGGCAGACGGGCGGCGGAGAGATCCATGCCCGGTCGTCGGCTCACGAGGCTGGAGGTCGATAGAATATGACGCACAAAGTGCTGGTCATCGAGGACGAGCCGACATTATCCAGGCTTTTGTCTTATAACCTGACGCAGGAAGGGTATGAAGTAACCGTATCGGAGAACGGGGCGGACGGGCTGCAGGCGGCTCTGCAGCGGAGCTTCGACCTGATCATGCTCGATATCATGCTGCCGGGCATGAACGGCTTCGAGGTGCTGGGCAAGCTGAGGCAGAGCGGCATCCGGACGCCGATCATCATCCTGACCGCACGCAACGCCGAGGAAGAGGTCGTGCAGGGACTCAAGCACGGCGCGGACGATTACATCACCAAGCCGTTCGGCGTGGCGGAGCTGCTGGCCCGGGTATCCGCCGTGCTCCGGAGATCGGGCGGCGGCCTGCCGGATGCCGCGGACCCGCAGGACAAGGTCATTACGGCCGGGGAGCTGTCCATTTATCCCGACCGCTACGAGGTCGTGCTCGCGGGCGAGCAGGTGCCGCTGAGGCCGAAGGAATTCGAAGTTCTGCTGTATTTGATCCAGCGGCCGGGCATGGTCATCACCCGCGACGACCTCATGAATGTCGTCTGGGGCTTCGACTATATCGGCGGCCAGCGGACCGTCGATGTCCATGTCAGCTCGCTGCGCAAGAAGCTCGAGCTGGGCGCCCAGTCCGTCTGCATCGAATCGATCCGCGGCGTCGGCTACAAGCTGGTGCTGCCTAGGAAGGCCGGATCTTCGTTGTAAGAGGCTGCCGCCGTGAAGATTCCGGGAGCTTCTCCAAAAAAACCGTCGCAAGGGTACGACCCTCGCGACGGTTTTTTGGCTTGAATCGCTGCTCCATAGAATCCGAGGCGGCGGGAAATCAGCTGCTCCGCCCGCCCCAGGCGAGCATCCGCTTCTGGAACTCCTTCGGCGAGCAGTCGTTGTATTTCTTGAACATCTTGTAGAAGTGGGCCATGTTCGGCATGCCGATCCGGTCCCCGACCTCCGAGACGCTGAGATCCTTGGTGAGCAGAATCCGCTCGGCCCATTTGATCTTGCGGTAGTTGACGTATTCGGTGAAGCTGAGCCCGATGGATTTTTTGAAGTACTTGACGAAATAATAGTAGCTCATATTCGCCAGCTTGCATACTTCCTCCACCTGGATCCGGTCGGTGAGATGCTGCTCCACGAAGCTGAGCACGGGCCGCAGGCGGACCCGGTCGAAATCCTCCTGCTCGGCCAGCACCTTGCGCTTGTCGTTGCGGAGCATGAGGAGGAGGATCTTCTTGATGAGCATGTTGACCGCAAGCTCGTAGCCGGTCTGCTTGACGGTCGCCTCCGACAGGATCTCGCGAACGCTATCCCCGATCGCTTCCTTGACGGAGGAATTCTCCTTGAAAATATAATTCACCTGGCTGAGAGGGTGGTTGGTTTCCGTGAAGTAGCGCATGTAAGGCATCGTGCTGTGGTCGAAAAACTGCTCCAAGTCGAACTGAAGCACGATGTAATCCAGCCTTTCGGCCGAGCTCCGGTCACGATGAAGCTGGTTGGCGCCGATGATCGCAACGTCCCCGGCTTCCAGCTTGAAGACATCTTCCTCGACGAACACTTCCATGCTGCCGCTCTGGACGAGCAGAAGCTCCAGCTCCCGGTGGTAATGCCAGTTGATGAGCAGATTGTCCTCGCGCTGCGACTGGAAGATGCGCAGAGACAAGAGAGGGTTTTCATACAGAACCTTTTCGTTGTAGACTTCCAAAGCCGAAGCGCCTCCAATACCAATATTGCATAAAAGCATCGCTATTAAGACGCTTTCTTTTTAGTGGGCTGTTATCTATACTTATTCTAGTGTGAGAGGGCAGCCACAATCAAGAGTCCCTCTGCGATCAACACCCAAAAACCCAAAATAACGGATTTATAGCGAGGAGGAAGATTCATGTCCAAAGTACGTGTGGGCATTATCGGATGCGGGGGCATCGCCAACGGCAAGCATATGCCTTCCCTGTCCAAAGTTCAAGAGGCTGAAATGGTGGCGTTCTGCGATATCCACCGCGACCGCGCCGAAGACGCCAAGTCCAAATTCGGCACTCCTGAAGCGGCGGTATATGAGAATTTCCATGATCTTCTGAATGATTCTTCCATTCAAGTCGTGCATGTCTGCACGCCGAACGATTCCCATGCGGATATCGCGATCGCCGCTCTGGAAGCCGGCAAGCATGTCATGTGCGAAAAGCCGATGGCCAAAACGGCTGACGACGCGCGCCGCATGCTGGAAGCCGCCAAGCGTACGGGCAAAAAGCTTACGATCGGCTACCAGAACCGCTTCCGCTCCGACTCCCGCTTCCTGAAGGACGCCTGCGCGAAGGACGAGCTCGGCGAAGTTTACTACGCCAAGGCCCATGCCATCCGCCGCCGCGCGGTTCCGACCTGGGGCGTGTTCCTGGACGAAGAAAAACAAGGCGGCGGACCGCTCATCGACATCGGCACGCATGCGCTTGACCTGGCTCTGTGGATGATGGACAACTACAAGCCCAAAGCCGTGCTTGGACGCGCCTACCACAAGCTTTCCCAGAACGAGAACGCCGCGAATGCATGGGGTCCATGGGATCCGAAGCAGTTCACGGTCGAGGATTCCGCTTTCGCCATGATCACCATGGAGAACGGCGCCTCCATCGTGCTGGAATCGAGCTGGGCCTTGAACTCCCTTGAAGTCGACGAGGCGAAAGTATCGCTGAGCGGCACGAAGGCCGGTGCGGACATGAAGAACGGACTTCGCATCAACGGCGAAGACAACGCCCGCCTGTACGTCAAGGAAATCGAGCTTGGCAGCGGCGGCGTCGCCTTCTACGAAGGCGCTTCGGAAGATCCGGGCGAGCTGGAAGCGCGCTCCTGGATCCAGAGCGTCATCAACGACACGACTCCGGTCGTGACGCCGGAGCAGGCGCTGGTCGTATCCGAGATTCTCGAAGCAATCTACGAATCCTCCAAGACGGGCAAAGCCGTTTACTTCGACTAATAGAAAAAAGATGCCGCTGCATGAAGTCGTCAGACTTCGGCAGCGGTTTTTTTTATTGCCGTCATCCGTGGAACGCGGGATGTGAAATGCGTGGAACGGGAGAAGGGGAACCAACTTTCTCGTTGCTTGGTTGGCTCCGCGAAAATACGCTGCAATGGTTGGATATCGGGTGTATCCTAGGTCGGGTCCATGCTGGACAAGAGCCTGGGAGTAAAAAGCGGCGGAATCGGCACGGTCGGGTTCGGCTCGGAAAGGCACCTTGCCAGGGGATCAGAAGGAGTGCTGCCGTCCGCAAAACGGAACAGGAACAGATTCGAGTTGGAATTGCAGCATCGGAACGATACCGGAAGCGGACTTAGAGTGCAGCGGGAGGTGGAAAGGGAACAGAGTCGGAGTCGGACTCGGATTGGGGCTGGAGCATCGGAACGATACCGGAAGCGGACTCAGAGTGCAGCGGGAGATGGAAAGGGAACAGAGTCGGAGTCGGACTCGGATTGGGGCTGGAGCATTGGAACGATACCGGAAGCGGACTTAGAGTGCAGCGGGAGGTGGAAAGGGAACAGCATCGGACTCGGATTAGAGCTGTAGCATTGGAACGATACCAGAAGCGGACTTAGAGTGAAGCGGGAGGTGGAAAGGGAACAGCATCAAGCGTGGGGTCCGAGTGTTGCATGCACCGGAAATAGAAAAGAATTGGATCAAGAAGGTAATTGAAGCTAATGAGATGAAATCTGATCGATACATGGGCGTTGAAGATGGAACGGTATCAAAATTGGACCCGTAACGCCATTGGACATGGACTCGGAAACGGGGTTCGAAGTGGAAAAGAAACATTATCGGACATACGATCCGCTATTTCCTGTTTTTTGGGCATTCAAGAAATTTAACGGACATGAGTTCCGCTATTTTAAGAAAAAACACCCTAATGAGGCGGTTTCTCGCTAAATAACGGATCGTATGTCCGATAAACTCCAATAACCGCCTTTAATTTCAAAAATAACGGATCCTATGTCCGATACAGCATAACGGATCCTATGTCCGATACAGCGGCGTTCCGTTGTGAACAAGGTGGAGAAGCCTAGAAGCAAGGAGAAAATGGTTAATTTTTTTGTGAAAAAGAAATGTTGTGGCCGTAGACAGGACAGCATCCACGAGGTTGAAGCAACAAATGCGCGAACAAGCCACGACCACAAAACATTAAGGGATACCGGGAGCACCACCAAGCGCCAAGAGCATGGACCACAACACGGTCCCAGTGCCGGAGGCCAGCCGCTGCTGCAACCTGAGCACCTATACCAACAGCCAAGGCTCCACCGGCGCAAGTCCCGGCCGGCTTACTTCCCGCGCTCGAACTCCTCCCGGATCCGCCGGTACAGCTCGGGATCCGCCAATACGTCCAAGGCGGTGGAGGCGAGCAGGCCGGCGCCTTGCATCATCGCTTCCAGCGCCTCCTCCTTCATGGCGGCATCCCGGAACTCCGCCGTATGCAGGCCCAGTTTCTCGTTCACGACCTTCAGATAGGGATGGATGGCCGGACAGCGGAGAGAGACGTTGCCGAGATCAAGCGACCCGTGGTCGCTGCCCGATATGATTTCATCCTCCGCAACGCCGGACGCGATCAGGTTCGAGGTGTAGACGGCAGACAACGCCTCGTTCGTCCGCAGCTCGTCATAGCTGAATTCAAACCGCGAGACTTCGAGCTTGCAGCCGGTCTGGAGCGCTGCGCCTTCCGCGCAGGCGGTGAGCCTTGCCGTCAGCTCATCCGTATAAGCCCGGTCGCCGGAGCGGACATAGAACTTGGCGGAAGCATAACCGGGGAATGATGTTGGGCGCCTGGCCGCCGTGGTCGATGATGCCGTGAATGCGTCCGTCGCTGCGCGTCTGCTGGCGCATGGCGTTGCTGGAGCCGAACAGCATCAGCACGGCATCGAGGGCGTTGATGCCCAGATGCGGGCTAGCCGCCGCGTGGGCCGTCCGGCCGTGATACTCGAAGCGGACCGCATCGAGAGCAAGCGATGCTCCGGACCGTTCGTGGGAATGGTAGGGATGAGCCATGAGCGCGAAGCCGCAGTCGTCGAAAAGGCCCGCTTCGCTCATGGGCACTTTGCCGCCGCTCGTTTCTTCGGCCGGGGTGCCGAATACGCGGATGCTTCCGCCGGTTTCGCCGATCGCCGACTTCAAGGCGGCAGCCGCCGCGACGCCCATGACGCCGATGATATGATGGCCGCAGGCATGGCCGATGTCGGGAAGAGCGTCATATTCGCACAGAAAAGCGGCGACGGGCCCGGGCTTGCCGGAATCGTAGGAGGCGACAAAGGCTGTCTTCATGCCGAGCGTGCCGCGCTCGACGGAGAAGCCTTGCTGCTCGAGCTCGTCGGCAAGCAGGGAAGAGGCCAGGAACTCCTCATGGCCGAGCTCCGGGTTTTTGGCAATGCGCAGAGAAATCTCCTTCCAGCGCGCTCCGTGCCGCTGAATCGTTTTTTGGATCATGCCGTGGTCTATGGGCATAGTTCTTCCTCCCTATACAAACAATGTAAGAATGAATCCTTCGATTCCTGTCCCATCAGTATACCATCCGGATGGCAAAGCCGCCGCAAAGTCCCGAAATCGCTGGAATATTCAGATCTATTCCGGCTGTTTAATAAAGTCTTGTCAGCAGGCTTCCTGACAATATAGCGTTTTCATTTTGTTGTTGGAGCGGTGGTTGTGGGATAGGATGAATACAGGACGAACGGCTCATGCCATCTTGCCGTTCGACAGAAGACAACCATAGGGAGGTACACCTCGTGGCTAAAACCACTCCATCCTCCTCATCCGGCGGTGCCCGGGTAGGAGTTCAAAAATTCGGACGCTTCCTTAGCGGCATGGTCATGCCGAATATCGGAGCGTTCATCGCTTGGGGATTGATCACGGCCTTGTTCATACCGACAGGCTGGTTCCCGAACGAATATCTCGCCAAGCTCGTCGGCCCGATGATCACCTATCTGCTTCCTCTGCTGATCGGTTATACCGGCGGTTCGATGATCCACAAGCAGCGCGGCGGCGTCATCGGCGCACTCGTCACCATGGGCGTCATCGTCGGCACCGACATTCCGATGTTCCTCGGGGCGATGGTCGTAGGTCCCGGCGCGGCATGGGTGCTGAAGAAGTTTGACCAGGCCGTCGAAGGCAAGATTCGTCCCGGCTTCGAGATGCTCGTCAACAACTTCTCGCTCGGCATCATCGGCGGCGGACTCGTCCTGGTCGCTTACGCGGTCATCGGACGCATCATTGAAGGCCTGACGAACATCCTCTCCACAGGCGTGGATTGGCTGGTCGCCCACCATCTTATTCCGCTGGTCAACATCCTGATCGAGCCGGCGAAGATCCTGTTCCTGAACAATGCGATCAATCACGGCGTCCTGAACCCGATCGCGGTCGAGCAAGCCAAGGAAGCCGGCAAGTCGATCCTGTTCATGCTGGAGTCCAACCCGGGCCCGGGTCTCGGCATCCTGCTGGCCTACATGTTCGTCGGCCGCGGAGCTGCCCGCCAGTCCGCTCCCGGCGCAGCGATCATCCATTTCTTCGGCGGGATTCATGAGATCTACTTCCCGTACATCCTGATGAACCCTCGCCTGATTCTGGCTGCCATCGCAGGCGGCGTAACCGGTACGTTCACGTTCTCCCTGTTCAGCGCTGGCCTCGTCGGACCTCCGTCCCCGGGCAGCATCATCGCTTACCTGGCGATGGCGCCGCGCGGAGAGATTCTCCCGGTTCTGAGCGGCGTGATTACGGCTGCGGTCGTATCCTTCCTTATTGCCGCGCTGCTGCTCAAGACGAGCAAGAAGGCAGATGAAGACGAAGACGATCTGGAAGCTGCAACCCAGCGCATGAAAGACATGAAGGCTTCCGGCACTCCGGCCTCGGCCGCAGCTGCGGCATCCGAAGGCGCTCGCGAAGCGACTGCAGGAATGTCGGCCGGTCTGAAGGGCAAGGATGAAGTGCATAAAATCGTCTTTTCCTGCGACGCAGGCATGGGATCCAGCGCCATGGGCGCATCCATCCTCCGCAAGAAGATGAAGGCTGCAGGCTCGCCGATCGAAGTCACGAATACCGCGATCAGCGACATCCCGTCGGATGCGGACATCGTCATTACGCACAAGACGCTTACCGACCGCGCTCGCGGCGTAGCGCCGAAGGCGGAGCATATTTCCATCGACAATTTCTTGAAAAGTCCGGAATACGACGAGCTCGTCAAACGATTGACGAACGAATAATAGGCTTGAGGCGAGTGGATGCGGGCAAATTGCCGGCATCCAACCGCCTTTTTGCGGCCGTACGGGGGGGAGCAGGCTCATGGAGCTAACGTATCGGATGCGCCAGATTCTCGATTCGCTGCTTCGTCCCCCATACGAGATCACCGTGGCGGAAATCGCTCGTACGATCCGCGTCAGCGCCCGGACGGTGCACAGGGAATTGGACGCGGTCGAGAGTTTCCTGCATCGCAGCGGAATCATGCTTCGCCGCAAAGCCGGCTCGGGTCTCAGCGTCGAGGGGGATCCGGAGCGCCTTGAAGCTCTCCGGGCCCAGGTACTCATTCCCGAGGAGGCGGAGTACTCCTCCGATGAGCGGCAGGTGTACCTGCTCTGCCGCCTGCTGGCGTCCAAGGAGCCGGTGAAGCTGTTCTCGCTGGCTTCGGAGATGAAGGTGACCGTGCCGACCGTAGGAGCGGATCTGGACGACCTGTCCGAATGGACGGGAAAGCAAGGTCTGCTGCTTATCCGCAGACGGGGATACGGGGTTGAAATCACCGGTTCCGAACCTCTGCTGCGGGAAGCGGTGAGAGCGGTCGTCCGCTTGCGCCTGGACGACTTGCGGCTGATCGCCGGCAGCGACGATCAGCCGATCCACCCGGTAGACGCGATGATTGCGGGCATGGCGGGTGCGGACCGGATCGGGCTCGTGGAAGAGGCGCTCTGGAGATGGGAAGAAGGCAACCAGCGGGAAACGCTGAGCGAAGAGGCCTATACCGATCTGCTTGTTCGGCTGTCGATCGGGGCGGTAAGAATAGAAGCGGGGATGACTGTCAGCGAAGGGGATATGGACAAGCCGGTGAACATGGCTCAGCCTCCTCCTCTTTCGTACAGCGGCACTCCGGACA